>NZ_JBQPRB010000004.1:0-210806 GCF_052266715.1 Jeotgalibaca sp. A122
ACGACCGGAGAAGAGTTGGAACTGTCGTCCTTCCGCAACGTCCAGAAGGCGAAAGAGATGGTCGCGAAGTACAACCGCAAAATCCGGAATCAGCGCAACGATTATCTGCACAAGTACACGACCCATCTCGTCCAAAACTACGACACTATCGTCCTGGAGGATTTACGCACCCAAAACATGATGAAGAACCGGAAACTTTCCCGCTCCATCGCGGACGCCAGCTGGGCGATAATCAAGTCCATGCTGGCATACAAGTGCGCGTGGTATGGAAAGAACCTGGTCCTGGTTAACGCGTCTTACACGAGCCAGGATTGTTCTGCCTGCGGGCGTCCGGACGGAAAGAAGCCGCTCCACATCCGCGAATGGACCTGTCCGGGATGCCACGCGCATCACGACCGGGATATCAATGCTGCAAGGAATATCCTTGCCAAAGCGTCCGCCGGACGGTAAACGGCACGAGCCAGGGACTGGCTCTGGTCAAGAGACGTACCCGCTGCCCGTTGGAAACCCATCGGGTAAGGCAGCGTTGTTCCCAGAAGCTCGGGCATTCATGCCCGAGTAGTTCACGCTTGAGTTATGCACAACTTCATTGGGGATAACCTATTTCATGCAGAAAACATAAAAAACGTCACGTTCCAGTGAATGGAAACGTGACGTTTTTATTACTCTTTATTAAAACGGTCCGTAGTTTGTGTAGTAGGCAATCACCAAGAAGACTACCCCTACTAACAACCAAATAATCATAAGCGGGCCTAAGTAGCGCACCCATTTACTATAAGGGATTTTGGCAATGGATAGTTGCGCCATCAAAACACCTGATGTCAGCATAATGGAATCCATGAAGCCTGCCCCTAGTTGATAAGCCATAACGGCTGTTTGTCTAGTAATACCCACAGCATCCGCAAGTGGCACCATGATTGGCATGGTTGCCGCTGCTTGTCCGGATCCAGAAGGGATAATGAAGTTGATAATGATTTGGATGACGTACATAGCGACTGCCGCCAGCGCACCAGGCAACCCTTCAACGGTTCCTGCCAAGAAGTTAACGATTGTATCAATAATCATGCCATCTTCCATAACGATTACAATTGAACGTGCCACACCAACAATTAGTGCAGCAAAGACCATATCTTTCGCACCTATTACAAACAAATCGGCAATTTTACTTGGTCCATAACCATAAGCAAAACCACCAATAACACCGGTAATCATGAAAATTGCCCCGATTTCTTGAATATACCACCCGTATTGAATGACCCCAAAAGCAATGGCCAAGATGCCTGCCAAGAAAATCAAGCCAACCATAATGTGACGTCTTTCCATTTCAACGAAATCTGTTTTCTCAACTTTATGCTCTTGATCAAATTCGTTGTAAACAAAACTCTTGGTTGGGTCTTTTTTAACCATGTTGGCATAACGCATAATGTATACAGATGTAATAATCCATAAAACTATGAACAATGCGATTCGCATTCCCATTCCAGAAAAAGTAGGTAGTTCCGCAATCCCTTGTGCAATCCCAACTGCAAATGGATTCAAGAAGCCGGCACTAAAGCCGATGGCCGCTCCCGAGGCAATAATACTCATCCCTACAATTGCATCAAATCCTAGCGCCCATGCCAAGGAAATACCCATTGGTATAAATACAATTGTTTCTTCAGAAAAACCAAGTGTCGCGCCTGCGATACCAAACACCATCAGGAAGACCGGAATTACCAAACTCTCTCTTCCGTTTAGTTTTTGGGAAAGTTTATAAATCAATGCTTCAACCGTACCTGTTTCATTGATGACAGTAAATGCGCCACCAATCAAAAAGATGAAGAATGAAATCTCTGCCGAATCAGTTAAACCACGCGGAATCGAATTGATGATTTCAAAAAATCCTTGTGGGTTTGAAGCCACAGCGTGCCATGAACCGGGTACTGCAATTGTTCGTCCTGCTTGTTCAATCCTTTCAAATTGTCCAGCCGGTACAATCCAGGTTAAGATTGCCATAACCAACATAACGCCAATTAAAAGGACGTAAGTGTGGGGAATCTTAAACGAAAATCTCTTTTTTTCCATTGTGTTCTCTCCTTTTTTTAATTAAGCCGAGAAACAAAAATACCCTCCGAATAGCAAAAGGCTTTCGAAGGGTCCTTCTGCCCGCAATAATGAAAGTTCTCCAAAATAAACAATGGGCTTGTTTATTAGACAGTGTACATCCTATTAGAATGTACCCCAGCATCAGGCTGATACTTCGGCGAAAATCCCTTTCGTTTCCTACTCTTTATTTTCGCATCCTCTTTCAAAATCGACTCAAATTATCACATTCAATAGTACCGCATCATGATGGTGAATATCAATGGTTTTGTGCAACTATTTTTTTTAGTTCATTATGAATACGCTTATACTCATCAAATCCTAATACCGGGTTGTGAGAAGCAAAGTAAGTATAGGCTTGTTCTGTACGAACTAAATAGTACTCAGGCTTAATCGGCAATTTTTTTATCTTCTTTGTAGCGCCTTCCTCATTTATCAAGTAACGCTGATTCAAGGCAAATAACACCTGATTCCAACTGCTTACCGTTCGGAAGAAGCAACCCAGAGTATAATGAATATCACCGCGAGCGGCTGCTTTAACAGCATTCTCCATTGAATAAGTTGCTTCGAACATAAAATGGTCGATTATTTCTGTTTTCAATTTGGATGGGTAAACTTCGAGTCTTTTCTTCATTGCTGATAAGGGCTTATTACTACTTTCCCATAGAATCTGGCTGTCGTAAATTTCTGCTGCATAAATCGTACTGACGAAACCGTGAGGATGTCCTGATCGATAATCAATGGTGATACGTCCTTCCAAACAATCAGCGATGGCTGTTTCTACACGTGCGTAATTTCTCCAGAGGGGACCAATTTCTGCACTTTGATCCTTATCCAATATCTCATTTATTGTGTCCCAGTCTAACGATTCTTCATAATACAAACAAAGTTCATGATCCGAGTCCGGGAATGCTTCACCCGATACAATCCCAACAATTCCAGGTACTTTCATTAGTTCAGCCATTAAATTTTCACTCTTCATTCAATCCCCCCGCCTCGTTTCCTATATTTTATGCGATAACTGGATTAATTCCTAATCTTATCTCCAAAAATAAAAACTGCCCTAAAGGACAGTTTTTTTAATTCATATAGCGCAAAATGCCTGCTTGGGCAAATAATGAGACAATAACTACTGAAACATCAATGATGACACCCGCGACCATGGGCTTGATTCCCACCCCGGCAATTTCTTTGAAACTTGTTTTCAATCCGATAGCAGCCAAGGCCATGGATAAAAAGAATTTTGATAGGAAAGAAATGACAGCAATAGTGGAATCTGGCAACATTCCTGTACTTCTAATTCCCACAACTGCCAAGAATCCCATTATAAACCAAGGGAAAATCTTCCGGACACTCACTTTTTCTGCTGCTTGCGATGGCGTTTCTTTCTTGGCATAAATCCATGAAAAAATGAGAACAATCGGGACGATAAATAAAGTTCTCGTCAGTTTTACGACAGTCGCCAATACACCTGCTGCTTCGGAAAAAGCATATCCAGCCGCAACGACCGATGAGGTATCATTTACAGCCGTCCCAATCCAAAGCCCATACGCTGTATCACTCAGTCCCAGCATTTGGCCAATCCAAGGAAATGCAATGACTGTCAGCATATCAAAAATAAAAGTAGCCGATATTGCATAAGCGATGTCACGGTTTTTAGCGTGAATGGTTGGGCCCAATGTTGCTACTGCTGTTCCCCCACAGATTGCCGTACTTATTGAAAGGAGACTGGCCAACTTCCAATTGATCTTGAATACTTTTTTACAAATATAGCCCACTCCAAAAGCAGTAAGTAAAGTGAACATCATCAAAACCAGCGCATATTTCCCTGCTTCGATAACTTGGGAAAAACTTAGCGTAATCCCGGCCAGAATAATACCTGCACGCAAAACTTTTTTAGCGGTCCAATTTATACCATTGTCATAACCATCTGTGCGGGCAACGAATGGATTTAACAACATTCCCAACAGCAGCGCAATTAGGGTTCCTCCCAGAATTCCGGAAGGAAGAATTGCACTGACCACATAAGCAACAGTAGCAATTCCTGCAGATAGAACAATTCCTCGAAAGTTTTTATTAGCATCAGTCATATTAACTTTTACATCCCCTTGTTCAGAATTTTTCATCTCCATAAAGTGGTTCTATATAGTGCTTGTTAACAAATTTCATGTAACGAATGCCCAATAACAGTGCGGCTATTTCGGAAATAAGGAATGCCCACCAAATATTGTTGATGTTACCTGTTAAAGACATCAAATAGGCAATTGGTAATAGTAATACAAGTTGACGAATCATCGAAATAACCAAACTATATTTCCCTAAACCGAAAGCCTGGAAAACAGAACCCAGTACAATACTGGCACCGGCTAAAATGAAGTGAATACTGATAATACGTAAAGCTGGTTTCCCAATTTCAATCATTTGCGGGGAAGCATTAAAAAGTCCCAGTAAAAATTCGGGAAACACCTGAAAAACAATAAATCCCGTAATCATTATGATTGATGCATAACGAATGGCCAATCCGATTGCTTCTTTTATCCGATCAGGTTTACGTGCACCCAGGTTATAACCGATAATCGGCACCATTCCATTGTTCATCCCAAAAACAGGCATGAACACAAAACTTTGTAGTCGGAAATAAACGCCATAAACGGCTGTAGCCGTTGAACTGAAACCAATCAAAATATTATTCATGGCAATATTCAATAAAGAACCAACTGACATCATGATCATGGACGGAACACCAACAGAGTAAATCTCTTTAATGATTGCCATTTTGGGCTTGAAACTCTTCAATGATAATTTAATTTCATGGTTATATTTTAGGTGGAAATAAAACCCAATCAAAGCACTGAAAACTTGACCAATAACCGTTGCCCAAGCTGCCCCGGCTGTTCCCATAGCAGGGAGGCCAAACCAACCAAAAATCATGATAGGGTCTAAAACGATATTAATAATGGCGCCGGCAGCTTGCGAAATCATCGAGTAGAAAGTCAATCCCGTTGATTGTAGAAAACGTTCAAAGGTTATTTGCATGAAGCTACCAAAACTAAAAATTGATACAATGCGCAAATAATCGGTTCCGTGCGCGATAATTTCGGGATTACTTGTTTGGGCATTAAAGAATGCCGGTACCAGGAACAGTCCGGCAATCAAAAATATTAATGAATGCATGATATTTAAAAATAAACCGTTACCGGCAGTGATTCCTGCACCTTCTGGATTCTTTTGCCCTAAACGACGAGAAACCAAGGCATTGATCCCAACCCCTGCTCCACCTGAAATTGCAATCATCAGGTTTTGGATTGGGAATGCCAAGGTTACTCCCGTCAAGGCTTCTTCACTGATTTGGGCAACAAACATACTGTCAACAATGTTGTATAAGGCTTGTACCAACATCGAAATCATGACTGGTACTGACATTTTAATTAGTAAGCGACCAATGGGCATCGTACCCATTTTATTCTCTTTCTCCATTTACATCCTCCAAAATAGGAATCAAGATTTGTGTCAATAACAACTCCTCTTGAACCCCTTCATTCAAATATATTTCTTCTGACTCCCCTGTTGTTTCAAAATGATTCTCTTTTAACCATTCATCCATCTCACGATATACGTGGGGAATCTTATTGTGAGGTCCTTGATGAATACAAGAGAGGTACAAACCCGCTACTTTTTCGGAAGTTGTAATTTCTTCTTCACCAGCCATCCTTTCAAAAGTGGGGTACCCCGCTTCCATGTCTACGTCTTTCTTGGAAAATGAATGATAGGTCACAAAAAAGTCGCCGGCAGGATGAGCATCAATAAGATTAAAATACGCGATGAGTTTTTCACGTGCTTCTGCCATTTCACTTTTCAATTCTTTTAAGGGAACGGTAGACCGGACAACTAAACTCGCTATTTGGGGACGTTCTATCACAAGCCAATCGCTGATTCTGGGCATTTTAGTCTCCTCCTTTCTCTTCCATTTTTCCAACCAAAGCATAGCATATTTCAACAATAAGCTCTATCAATTGATTTTGCTAGGGACTGGAAAAGCTCTTTGATATAATCATTGAAAAGGGGATGATAAAATGCGGCGCGGCTTTAGACGAATAGTGACCCTGTTAGTGCTTTTTTTGCTTGCTTGGTATGTGTTTGATACAGGTTTTATACAAGACAAGCTCATCCCCAAATTGAACGAGATTTTAACGGTTGAGGAAATCCAACAAGAAGAACCACTCTCGAACTCTTCCTTCATGCGCACCCCCATCGAAGCACCTGCAGAAATTGATATCGAACTAATCCGGGATACAATTTTCCACCTTACCAATGACTTACGTCGTGAACAAGGTGTCGGCCAGCTTACGCAAAATGAGATGCTGATTCAAGCGGCTGACACCCGTGCTTTAGAAACAGAACAAAGTTTTTCCCACACTCGCCCCAATGAAGATCCTTTCCATACCGTTTTGCAGGGTGTTTATGAATACCAAATGGCTGGTGAAAACCTGGCAATGGGAACTTATCATGGTACGGATACCGAAATGGCTTCTTTCTTATTTGAGGGATGGGTGGAAAGCGAAGGCCATTATCAGAACATGATTGAGCCTGGGTTTACTGAAATAGGCGTTGGTGTCCATTATGATGGTGAGATGTTTTATCTCGTGCAAATTTTCGGAACACCATTTTGATAAATCGAAAGGCCAGGACCGCGTCCTGGCCTTTTTGTCTACTCACTTCTTAGTCTTCATCTTTTATATCAGGATCTTCCGGGATTGGCGTTTCCAGATATTCATCACGCGCCCGCTTCTGTTTTTCTATTTCCTTCAGGAAAAGATTAAACTGTTCGCGATAAATGAATATCTCGTCATCGACTTTTAAATAGCGGATTTGTTTTTCGCGCATAAGGCGAATAATTTCACTTACGGGTAAATCCAAATAATCCGCGGTTTGTTCAATTGTCAAATACATGGTCTACCCCTTCCGCCAGCTGGCGATATATATTGGCAGCGTCCTGAATATGCAACGGCTCCTCAATATGACGGTCTTGGTCAACTGGGAAATCAGGTATCGCGTCCGCCCCTGCCGTCACCAAGACATATTTCTTACCATCAATTTGTGCTAGGGAAGCCAGGCAGAGACCCGCTTGTTCCGTAAAGCCGGTCTTCCCACCAATCATTAACCCTTTTAGTTCAGGTAGCTTCAGCAAAGGATTAAAGATGGTACTGTTCATGATAAAGCCTTCATTATTATAATTGGTGGCAGGCACCTCATGTTGCAAGGTAGTAAACACTTCATAAAAGGTGGAATTTTGCAGAGCAGTTAGAACAAGTTTGGCGATATCTGCGACACTGGAAATATTTTCCGGATCATGCAATCCCGTGGCATTCGCATAGTGTGTGCGAGTCATTCCTAATTCAATGGCTTTTTGATTCATCAAAGCGACATAATCCGCCTCGGACCCTGCAATGAGATAGGCCAAAGCCAAGCAAGCATCTGCTCCTGATGGTAAAATAGCACCGTATAATAATTCTCGAACGGTCGTTTTTTCTCCTGCCTCGAATCCACTGATTGAAGCACGGGCTTCAAATAAACCTTCGAAATATTCTTCCTGCATGATGATTTCTTGATCAAAATCCGTCAAATAATCCAGTGCTACAGCCACCGTCATAATTTTAGTTAAGGAAGCAGGGAAGACTATTTCACTACTTGCTTTTTCGGCTACTGTCTCACCGGTTTGAAAATCAAGCAAGATTACGTTGGGACTATTTGTTTTAGACAAATCTACCCGATTGCGGTTGATTTCTGGAATCACGGTTTCTGGTAATGATGGTTCTTTAACATCTTCTTTTTCAATTAAATTACCCGAATTTATAAAACCGATTGGCTCTATTTTTTGATAAAACGAATAGGTACTAATCACCACTAAACTCATAATCGTATATCGGACAAAACGTAATTTCCGCTTTTTCTTTTTTCTATTTCGTTTCATTGGTCTTCCCCTCCTTTCTACTAAAAGAAATAGACTACTTCATAAGCAGTCTATCTCCTCTTATTTACATTCTATCAGGCGCTTTTACGCCCAGTAAACGTAAGCTCTCTTGCAAAACAACACTTGTTGCTTTAACCAGTACAAGACGGGCATTACGGGCATCATCTTCTACTAATACTTTGGTGTTTGCATAGTAGCGGTTAAACGCCTGTGACAAATGCAATGAATATTTCGCAATTACGGATGGTTCGAATTTTTCAAAAGCAGTCATGACAATGTCAGGGAAGCTGTTGATTAATTTCAATACATCCCATGCATAGTCATCAGATAAATTAAGTGAAGCATTTAAATCTAGTTCGACATCAGCTTTACGCAGGATACTTAATGCACGGGCATTTGTGTATTGAACATAAGGACCGGTTTCACCTTCGAATTGCACAACTTCTTCAAGAATAAAGTCAAAGTTATTCAGACGATCATTTTTCAAATCGTGGAAAACAACAGCACCGATACCAACTTGTTTAGCAACTTCTTCTTTATTTTCCAAAGTTGGGTTCTTTAAGTTGATTTGTTCCAAAGCCAAGGAAGTTGCCTCGTTTAAAACTTCTTCCAACAAGATTACTTTCCCTTTACGTGTGGATAGTTTTTTACCACCTTGGGTAATCAAACCAAATGGGATATGGTGCATATTTTCAGCCCAATCATAGCCCATTTCCTTCAACACGGCTTTCAATTGTTTAAAGTGGTTAGACTGTTCATTCCCTACCGCATATAAAGAGAGTGCAAAATCATATGTACGTTTACGATAAATTGCCGCTGCCAAATCACGGGTAATATACAAAGTAGCTCCATCTGATTTTTTAATCAAGGCTGGATTCAAGTTGTACTTTTCCAAATCGACAATCGTGGCGCCACGATCTTGAGTCAAAATACCTTTTTCTTCCAACAATTCGACAACTTCATCCATTTTATCGTTATAGAATGCTTCACCATTGAATGAATCAAATTCGATTTCAAGCATG
Source organism: Jeotgalibaca sp. A122 (assembly GCF_052266715.1). Lineage (NCBI taxonomy): Bacteria > Bacillati > Bacillota > Bacilli > Lactobacillales > Carnobacteriaceae > Jeotgalibaca > Jeotgalibaca sp. A122. The sequence continues at coordinate 9,076 of NZ_JBQPRB010000004.1, forward strand.
TCATAAACGTTCATGAATTCTTTCAAAGATTCAGAGCGGAAACGTGTCCACAACTCAGTTGCTTCTTCATCGCCATCTTCTAATTTTTTGAACCATGCACGTGCTTCATCTTCCAACTCAGGTTGTTCTTCAGCAACTTCATGGAAATGAACGTAAAGTTTCAAGAGCTCAGCAATTGGATCTTGCTCAACTTTTTCTTTATCGCCCCATTTTTTATAAGCGACAATCAATTTACCGAATTGTGTTCCCCAGTCACCTAAGTGATTGATTTTAATGGGCTTAAAGCCAACTTTTTCAACAATGTTTGCCAATGCATTACCGATTACCGTAGAACGCAAGTGTCCCATTGACATTGGTTTCGCTATGTTTGGTGAAGACATATCAATCGGAACATTTTGTCCTTTTCCGAAATCTGAATTACCAAAAGCACTTTTTTCATCCGTAATTTCTTTCAATATTTCGGCACTGATTAAATCTTTATTTAAGAAGAAGTTTAAGTAAGGACCAACTGGTTCCACTTTTGCGATAGCCGGATTATTTATTTTTTCTGCTAATTCTGTTGCGATCATTTGCGGTGCTTTGCGGAAAACCTTCGCCAAAGAAAAAGCTGGGAAAGCAATATCCCCATGTTCTGAATGTTTAGGTTTTTCCAACAAATCCAATACTTCTTGTTCACTTAAGTGTTCAGCAACATGACCATGTAGTTCGGTTGCGACTAATTTTTTTAAATCCATTGTTATGCTCCCTTTTTTTTCATTAAAAAAACATCCCCCTTTGCCCCTGCAAAGAGAGACGTTGGTTCGTTGTCCTCTAAAATGAATAACTGTAATACTTGAATAAGAATAAAAAACGGCTCTGTATCCATACTAATATAGCAAGAAAAGTCAGGAAAGTCCATTGCTTCTTGCAAAAAAATGGCATCTGGATACAGTTTCTTTTACAATTGACTAAAGGAGTGGATGATAATGCCCTGGACTGAAAAGGATTATCCCGATAGTTGGAAAAACTTAGATGCAGACACCAGACGAAAAGCCATTGATATTGCTAATGCGATGTTGGAAGACGGGTACAAAGATGAAGATGCCATCCCTATTGCCACTGCACAAGCCAAGAAATGGGTGGCAGATGCCACCACCTCCGAAAAAAGAAAGCTCAAGAATAAAGATTTAAAAGACCATAAAACAAATCATAATAACAAGGGACCCGAGTATATTGAAAAAGATGTACATGTACGTTACGTGTCCGACAAAGAGCATTGGGAAATAAAAACTGAAGGTGCAGAGCGAGCCTCGGAAACTTTTCCGACCAAACAGGAAGCGGAAAAGCGGGCAAAAGAAATCGCTGATAAACGCGATACGAAAGTAATATCCCACACCAAAAAAGAGACAGAATCCTAGAATTCTGTCTCTTTTTCATTGAAGGTATAGGCATACACAATTGTTATTGCATCATTGGCTTCATTCAATTCATCGAACAAGCGTAATAGAGCCTTGCCGTAGCGTCCGAGGTTTTTTTCTATCAAAATAGGATCTTGGATTGTAATCACTTTTTCTGAAAAGTTGGTCGATAGGCTATCCCATAAGGCATCCAGGTTTCTACCATAATATTCCGGGAGTTCCAACTTATCTTTCAGGATTGTATGAGTCGTTGCTTTGTCAACAAACTCGCGCCCGTCCAAAAGAATATTTTTCATGTCTACTCCTCCCCATATAAATGTTCAAATGATTCATAATGATCATCGGTATAATAGATCAAACCATCATTTGAAAACACAATACGCTCTGCATTACGATAGCCACCTTGATAATTAATATCTGCCTCATAATAATCGCGACCGGACTCCTCAGGTAACAGTCCTTCACGGTTCCCGAAATAATCGCCTCCGATTGACATCCCTTCCGCTACTTCCCATAAGTTTCCTTTAGCATTATCCCAACCCAGTTCCCGCGCTTCATTCTTGGTTAGATAATTAGGGGGCAGTTCTTCATAAAGATAAATGTATTCAGCGACTTCCTCTTTACTGGAGTACCATTCTTCGTAAATAACCGTTTCAGCAACAGCTGGAGTACTTGATTCAGTTTGGACGCTTTCTTCAATTAGTCCAACGCTTGTACAGGCTGTTAACAGGAATAAAAGAAAGGCCCAAAACGAGAATTTTTTTAATTTCTTCACGTCTTCTTCACAAACCTTTCAGAACAGGACGGACATGTAATGGCAATCTTCCCTTTACCTTTGGGAACACGTATTTTTTGCCCACACTTTGGACATTTGTAGAAACGGTGCGTTTTTCGTTGATTAAATCGCTTGTGCTTACGCTCGGCAAGATTACGTTGCCCATTGAAATAGTTGATGATTTTATTTCGTATTTCGTGATATTTGCGATTGTGTTGGTAAAATTTTTGTTTGTCTTTCATGAAAGTACGGATGTACATCAAGATAATGAGAATAAATCCTATCCAAATGATAATACGATTACTGAATAAGAACCCAAGCACCCCAATTATCGATCCTGTTTTTAATAAAAAAGTTGATAAATCATCAATGCCATTGGATTGGCGCATGATATTTTGAAACCACTGCATAAATTTGTTCATTATACTACTTCCTTTTTTCTTTTTTCAATATTATCTAGTATAACAAAAAAACTGCTCATATTTCACAATTGAAATTTGAGACAGTTATATAATTATTTACTTTCGATAATAGCTTCTACTTTATTTTCGACGTACTCGCGTACTCTACCTGTCGACATATCAAAAACAACTGCAAGCTCACCATAGAGCAAGTCTTCAGCTTTACGTAGGAAGAACTTGTCGGTTTGGCCCATTTTTTTATTTTTTTCTTGCGCTATAACGCCTTTTTGATAAATAGATTTAATTAACTGAACGAGGTCTTCGCAATTATTTTCTTGGAGTGTCTCAGTGTATTTATTCTTCAAAATTGCCGCGTTTGTAGGGCCCCCTGTTTCAGCTTTAATCAAAGGAATTTGTGTAATTAAAGCTTCTGCTGTTTCTTTCGAAATAACGGGTCGCATAAAGACTTTCGTATCAACTGGCGTATAAACTTTACCATTCCGAGAGACTGGCTGAAGGACATAGTAGGCTCTTTCATTTCCTGATTTCGTAAAATCAAGCATCTCAATTGCCTCAATCTGGCACACGCCTTCATTACCATAAACAACATAATCATTAACTTGATACAATGGTATTCCTCCTTATAGATTTGAAAATAATAACAAGAGCCGGATTCTCCGCCTCTCATTTCAAAATCTTATATACACATTATACCATGTTTGTTGATTTTTAGTAAGCTTCCTCATTTCATACACAAAAACCCCTCTGGAGAAGCTGTTTTCTCCAGAGGGGTTAAATTTTAGAATAATTCTGAGTAACCCAATTCAATCAAGTGATCATAGGAAATTTTCAAACTTTCAAATGGATCGACTCCGTATGTATCATCTTGTTCAACCAGCAAGTAGCGAACGCCTGAGGACAAGGATTCTTCAATGATTTCTTTCAAAGGCATTGTTCCAGTTCCTAACTCAGCAAATTCTATCAAGTTAGTGAAGGCATGCATAAACGGATCCATTTCTCCTTTGAAAAGAGCATCCACAGCCTCTTGCGGAATAGCACCGACACGGTAATCTTTCAAGTGAATCAATTCCACTTTCCCTTTATAATCCCGGATGACTTCCAATGGGTTTGCCCCACCGCGTTGAATCCAGTGAACATCCAATTCAAAGCCCAACAATGGTGCTTTTTCACGAATGATATCCAGCAGTGTTTTTCCATCGTACTTACGGAACTCAACATGGTGGTTGTGATAGTAAAGCGTAATGCCATCTTCTTTTAATTTTTGCGTTACTTCATTTACTTTTTCACAAAATTCCAATACTTTTTCCAAACTTGCCATTGCCGGCATAGGTAGCATACCAATCCGCAATAAGTCTGCCCCGACTGCTTTACAATCAGCAACGATTTTGTCGTAGTCAGTAGTTAATGATTCCGCACCTTCTTTTTGTGGTTCCAAAGATGCTGACATGGACGCAATTTCCATTCCAAAGTCTTTTGTAGCTTTTTGGATTGCCGCAATGTTTTCAGGAGTAGTATCGACTTGAGAAATTTCAATGGAATTGTAACCAATTTCAGAGAGTCTCTTCATTGTTTCATAAATGCCGATTTCTTTAATTTGTTCTTTTACCGTTGAAGCTTGAACACCAATTTTAGCCATGTTTTCTAGTCCCTCCGATTATCATTATGCTCTTGTTTCGAATTTTCCTTCTTCTGCAATGCGTTTATTCAATTCTTCCAAGTATAAATCTGAATCATGATCGTATTCAACTTCTTTACCTAACCATTCTGATAAATGCATGGAGTTAGCCAAGCGTACACCATTAATCCCTTCAGAACCTGGTGCCAACAATTCAGTTCCATTGACAATATGGCTTGCGAAGTTGTTGAATACTTCGATATGTTGATCACCCATTTTTTGTTGGAATTCTTCTGTTGTAACAGAGTACATTTCATCTGCATTCAATTGGCCCATGAAAAGTTTCATAACGTCTTCCATTGCCATGTTTTCAGACAATTCTTCTTCAGGTTTAACCAGTTGTGTGACGATCAATTTCTTGGATCCTTCCACAACGATTTTTCCTTTTGAACCGAAGATTTCAAGACGGTCTGTACCAGTCAAGTCATTTGTACAAGTAATGAATGAACCAGTTGCGCCATTACCGAAGTCAAGCAATGCATTCACTTCGTTTTCTACCACGATATCACGGCCTGCACCGTATTTCATTTTAGCAAATACTTTTTCAGGTTTTCCACAAATCCATTGCAACAAGTCTAATTGGTGAGGTGCTTGGTTTACAAGAACGCCGCCGCCTTCTCCGCCCCAAGTTGCACGCCAGCTGCTTTGGTTGTAATAACCTTGTGGACGCCACCAAGTCGTAATGATCCATGTCGCACGTTGCAATTCACCGATAGCGCCTTCTTCCATTAATTGTTTAACGCGACGGTACAATGGATTTGTACGTTGGTTAAAGAAGATAGCAAATGTTGTTTCTGGATTTTTTTCTGCTGTTTCAATCAAACGTTTAACTTCTTTTGTATAAACACCCGCTGGTTTTTCCCCCAATAGGTGAATGCCACGATTCAATGCATCAATACCCATTACACAGTGATCGTAATGAGGAACAGTGGTAACGATCGCATTAACAAGTCCTGAATCAAGTAAGTCTAAATAGTTATCAAAAAATGGTAGGCCAGGGAAATCCTCAGCAACTTTTTCCTTTTTAACTGGGTCGTTGTCACAAATTGCAACCAACTCAATCAAATCTGAATTCAAACGCTCATCTTGTGTTTTGAAGAAGTTTGCGTACATGCCACCTTCTGCCCCATATCCAATAATTCCTAATTTAACTTTATCTACCATTTTCCGATTCTCCTTGTTCTATTATATTTTTTCGATATTCACTAGGTGTTACACCAATATTTTTTTTGAAAAAGCGACTAAAATGCGCTTCGCTTTTGAACCCGCAATCCACTGATATTTCCCGAATAGGTTCATTAGGTCTTTCTATTAAGTAGTTACGGGCTTGGGAAAGCCGATAATTCATTAAGTAATTCATTACTGTATTACCAGTAATGTCCTTAAACAAATGTGACATATATGATTTTGTCAACCCTACTTCATGTGCCACATCATCAATCGTTATTGAATGATGAAAATTAGAAAATAAGTAATTCGAAATCTTTTCTACCATTTTCGTTTTTTCATCCCGTTGTGTGTCTTCTTTATGAACACGCGTACTTTTTGACTCGTACATGTAAATGAGAAGTTGCGCAACCATCATTTTGATTTTAGCTTCTTCAATAGAAGAAAGGTTTCTTCCTTCTTCCACCCAAAGGTTTTCGATATCACGAAACATGCCTTCAATGATTGCTTCGCCTTTCTTTGGAAAATGACGAATCAAACCATTCTTACTCTCATTGAATAAGTTTAATACCTCTTCAACATGCAATTCCTGTAATAATGGTTGAATCCATTCTGTCTTAAATTTCAAAACAGAGCGTTCATATGCTAGGGGATCACCAAAAACATAGGCTTTGTGTACAACGTTACCATCGAGCATCAGTAAGTTACCTGGTTGCAGATAATAGAATTGATTTCCAACCAGGAAACGACAATTCCCTCCATGCAGTAATACCAACTCATTGGAATCATGGGTGTTGAAATCCAATTCATAAGTAATTCCCTTTATCCTGGTGCCAACCAATAAATTATCCAAAGTCGACTTCCCCTTTCAACGTCCTGTCATCATTATATACGTTAACCGTTTTCATAACCATGACTATTCCTGTTTTCTTTTGCCTTAAGTTTGACTCAAAATGTGTTTTTTGTCAAAACATGGTAATAATCGGGCCTAAAATAACTAAATTGCGCCTGTTTAGTTATTTTAAAGCCAAAAAAAATTGCTATTATTAACAATATATATCAGATTAACTAATTTAACGATAATATTATTCTTGTTATTCTTGGTGTTTATCCCTATATTGACTATACTAAAATTTTAGAACTTTTTTCACAAACCTTTAACGTCATATAGGGAACCGGTTTCTGTTTGATAGACTCCTATCAACTCCAAAAAAGAAAATACCCTTTTCCACATTCTGGGGATATTTAGCGGGAGAATGAGTTGCATGGAATTAACAATATACACAAAGGCACCACTCAATTATCGAGTGGTGCCTTTGTCTTATTGTTCATTTTCTTCTTCAAGCTGATTCACGGTTTCCATAAAGGCATCTCTTGGCTCTTGTGGTTCAAGTTCACCAATAGGTTCAAAATAATTACCAATGATATTGATGTGTTGTTGATGATTTGTAAAGGTTACGGGGGCATCGCCACCGTATTCGCCATCAAGGTTCAACATCAAACGATGGCCATCCCGTGAACGTACTTTAACAAAATTCGTTTTTGCGTAAAGGACTTGTGGATGATCGATGTGCTTGCCACCATTCAAAACGGCTGCAATGATTTGAAGTATTTCAAATATATTGGCTGTTTTTATAACGAATAACGAGAACTTCCCATCCCCTAACATGATATTGGGATCGAGCATTTCAAATCCACCAGTGGAATTTGTCATTGCTACAAAAAACATCGATGCGGTTCCGTCGTACTCCCCGCCTTCATATTCAATATGCATATGGATAGGACGAACACTTGGTAACAATTCCGCCCCTTTTACTAGATAGGCTAAATAGCCGAACGCCGTTTTTAATTTTGCCGGAACTTGGTAGGTTAAATCCGTTAAATAACCACCGGCTGCAATGTTTACAAAGTATTGATCGTTTGCTTGCCCAATATCCATTGGAATCACATTGCCCGCTGCGATAACCCGAGCAGCATCCAATAAATTGTTGCGTGGTATTTTCAATGCGCGTGCATAATCGTTGGTCGTTCCCGCTGGAATGATACCCACTTTTGGACGTTTTGGTAGGCCTGCGATACCGTTAATGACATCATTAACCGTTCCATCCCCACCTGCTGCAACGATTAAATCAAACCCATTTAACGCCGCACGCCTCGCTTCATTTGCGGCCGAATTGGGTTCTGGTTTTGTAGGAAAAGCACTGGCTTCATAGCCCGCATCTTCCAATATTTCGAGGATATCCAACATATTCTTTTTTAATTGTTCCCGTCCTGAAGACGGATTATATATGACTCTAGCTCTCATCTATGATTGCCCTACTTTCAACTATCTACTTTCTACAATCAGATACGTTGGCTATTATAACATATTGGAGAATGATTGACACACAAGGAGCCCATCGTAGGAAACAAAATGGTTTTCCTTATTTTAGTGCCTACTGATGATTTTAAATTACGGGAAAATTAATAGTTATGTCCAATCGCGTGTACAAAAAAAGAGGTTCTATTATTTATAGTGTTGGTAGGTATTCTTCGCGGAAATCCCGAAGGACGGTGGGGTTGCTTGTGGCCGTGTCCAGGATGCAATGCGAAAGTAGGGACCGTTGATGCTTCAGCGTCTACGGTCCCTTTGAGGCTTGCAAGCCCGGAGACTACAGGCTCGGGGCGGTCCCACGGCAGTACACAAGCAAACACGCAGGCCGAAGGGCATTTCCTTCACCAACACCAGATAACCAAGAACCAAAAAAGGATGACTGAGCACGCTCAGTCATCCTTTTAAATTATCTCTTGCCTAATTCTTCAGCCAACAGTTTGTTAACCATACCCGGGTTCGCTTGGCCTTTTGTTTGTTTCATAATTTGACCTACCAAGAATCCTTTAGCACGATCTTTACCTGCCTTGAAGTCATCGATTGATTGTTGATTAGCATCCAATACGCTATTGATGATTGGTAACAATGCGCTTGGATCAGACATTTGAATCAAGCCTTCTTTTTCAACAACTTCTTTAGCATTGCCACCTTTTGTTGCCAAAAGACGGAATACTTTTTTGGCAATTTTCGAGCTGATTGTACCATCTTCAATCAAGGTAATCATGCCTGCCAAGTTTTCTGGCGTTAGTTTCGTTTCTGCCAACTCAACTTTTTCGCTGTTCAAGTAAGCAGATACTTCACCCATCAACCAGTTTGAAGCTTGTTTTGGATCGCCACCAGCCGCAATTGTTGCTTCAAAGAAATCAGACATTTCTTTTGATAGCGTCAATACCATGGCATCATACTCCGGTAAATCATATTCAGATACATATTTTTGACGACGTTCTTTTGGCATTGCTGGCAATTCTGCGCGTACTTTTTCGATCCATTCTTCAGAAATTTCCAATTCTGGAAGGTCTGGTTCTGGGAAGTAACGGTAATCACTTTCCCCTTCTTTAACACGCATCAAAATTGTTTCGCCCGTTGTTTCATCGATACGACGTGTTTCTTGTTGAATCACGCCACCTGCGTTCAATACGCGTGCTTGACGTTTTTCTTCAAATGCAAGACCACGGCGAACAAAGTTGAAGGAGTTCAAGTTTTTCAACTCTGTCTTTGTACCGAATTTTTCTTGGCCGTAAGGACGGATTGAAATGTTCGCGTCGCAACGCATTGAACCTTCTTCCATCTTCACGTCGGAAACGCCTGTATACATGATGATCTCACGGATTGCTTCCAAGTATGCGTATGCTTCTTCAGGTGAACGCATATCTGCTTCGGAAACGATCTCGATCAAAGGTGTTCCTTGACGGTTCAAATCGACATAAGAGTAACCGTCGGAACCGTGCGTGTTTTTACCAGCATCTTCTTCCAAGTGGACACGTTCGATGCGGATTTTTTTCTTTTTACCTTCTACTTCGATTTCAATCCAGCCATTGTAGCCGATTGGACGATCCAATTGCGAAATTTGATATGCTTTTGGATTATCTGGGTAGAAGTAGTTTTTACGGTCAAAATGCGTTTCGCGGTTGATTTCACAGTTCAAAGCTAAAGCAGCTTTCATACCGAATTCAATGGCACCTTCATTGATAACTGGTAAAACGCCTGGGTAACCCCAGTCGATAACGTTTGTGTTTGAGTTTGGTTCTGCCCCAAAGTGTGCTGGAGATGGGGAGAACATTTTTGATTCAGTTTTTAATTCTACGTGGACCTCAAGTCCGATGACTGTTTCGTAATTCATCTCTGTCGCCTCCTACAAGTTTGGGTGTTTCGCATGATAGTCATTTGCTTGTTCGAGGGCAAATGCTGCTTGGTAAAGTTTTGCTTCTTCGAAGTAGTTACCAATCAATTGGATACCGATTGGCAAACCTTCTTGGGAGAATCCGCCTGGTACAGAAATGGCAGGAACACCAGCTAGGTTGATTGTAACAGTCAATAAGTCGGACATGTACATTTCAAGCGGGTTGTCGCTCTTTGAGCCTAAATCAAATGCTGTTGTCGTTGTTGTAGGTCCCAAGATAAAGTCGTACTCGCTGAAAATGCGCTCAAAGTCGCGTTTAATTAACGTACGTACTTGACCCGCTTTCTTGAAATAAGCATCGTAGAAACCTGCACTTAGTGAGAAAGTTCCTAACATGATACGGCGTTTTACTTCCATACCGAAACCTTCAGAACGGCTCTTCACATAGATATCTTCCAATGAGTTAACATCGTCAGCACGGTGACCGTAACGGATACCATCGAAACGTTGTAAGTTAGAAGATGCTTCTGATGAAGCAATAATGTAGTAAGCTGGAATACCATAAGATAGTGTTGGCAAACTTACTTCTTCAACGGTTGCGCCCATTTCTTCAAATTGTGCAGCCGCTTTGCGAACTGCATCTTGAATTTCAGCATTTACACCTTCTTGGAAGTATTCTTTTGGCAATGCTACTCTCATGCCTGCTACTTTACCGTTCAAGTTTGCGCTGAATTTAGGAACTTCAAGTTTCGCACTTGTGGAATCACGTTTGTCATAACCACTGATTGTTTCCAATAGCAATGCATTATCGGTTACCGTGCGTGAGAATGGTCCGATTTGGTCCAAGCTTGAAGAGAATGCGATTAAACCGTAACGAGAAACACGACCATATGTCGGTTTCATACCAACGATACCGTTAAAGGCAGCTGGTTGACGGATCGATCCACCCGTATCTGTTCCTAAAGAACCCAGGATTTGACCGGAAGCTACAGCTGCTGCTGAACCACCGGAAGAACCACCAGGAACTTTGCTCAAGTCCCAAGCATTTTTTGTTTTCTTGAAGTAAGACGTTTCGGTAGAACCACCCATAGCAAATTCGTCCATGTTCAGTTTACCGACATTGACCGCACCGGCTTCCTTCAATTTTGCTACAACCGTTGCGTCATAAATCGGAACAAAATCTTCCAACATATGGCTAGCAGCTGTTGTTGTTAACCCTTCAGTAACAATGTTATCTTTGATCCCCAAGGGAATACCGTTCAGAACATTGCCGTCTGAATAACCACGCGCGTCTGCAGCTTCTGCTTGTTTTAATGCTTCTGCTTCGTTCAAAGCAAGGAATGCTTCAACTTTTGAGTCAGTTTCCGCAATACGTTTGAATGCTTCTTTGGTTAGTTCAACAGAAGAAAATTGTTTATTTACTAACCCTTCGTGAAGGCTTTTCAATGTTTCAGTATATTTACTCATGCGCCCTCCACCTCATTATCTAAAATTGCCGGCACTTGAATCATGCCACCTTCCGCTGTTTTAACATTTTTGAACAGTAAGTCACGATCAGTTCCTGGTTCAGCCACGTCTGGACGCATCACGTTCTTCAACACTACACCATGTGTTGTTACTGGAACATCTGTTGTATCAACGCTATTCAGTTGTTCAACCATATCCAAAATATCGCTCATTTGTTCGGTAAAGTGTGCAATTTCTTCTGGTTTAAATTCAAGTTTAGCCAGTTTTGCTACATGGCGTACTTCTTCTTCACTAATTGCCATTGTTTCCCCTTCTTTCCATTTTCTCGTCTATCAATTTTAGCATATTTAACGCGTTTCGAACACGTTCTTTAATGATTAATCAAAGATATGATAGGTAAAGTTCTGAGAACCGTTATCTCTGGCTACAAAGGATTCAATCCCATCGATTGATTCCACCTTTATTTCTATTTGCGCATCTTGTGGCAAGTATTGGCTTGCAGCATCGGTAATATGTTGCGTAAAGGCGATGATTTCCGTTTCACCGTAGAATTGGGTCATGATATTAATTTCCAAACTTTGGAGTTGGCTATTATTATAACGACCTATACCGGTCACCCCACTTAAATTGGGGAAGAAACTTTGGATTTCATTTTTGAAGTTCGCAAAGTGAGAAGCGTCTTCTGATTCCTCGTTAGAAGGAAACAGAATTTTCTCTTCCTTACGCTCCACCCATTCATCCACGCTATTTCCTTCCTGGGACAACCCTTCAAACTTATAGACCCCACCTGCTAAACTATCTTGAGGTGATTGGATAAAAATACCAACTACGATGGGAATCGATTCTAAACCTTCTTCTTGTCGCAATCTTCTTACAATCTGGTTCCCGTACTTTTTAGCATTTTCTTCAATTTTAGCGATATCAAGTTCTTGTTCATGTGTATAAATACGATCTTTTTCATCTTTTGTCGTATAGTAATCGATTTGGTTCATCGCCAAGCCAATTGCAATACCGCCTAATTCAAAACCTTTTTCAGTTTGAACCAGATAATCCTGTTCAACGATTTGTGATAAATATTTAGGAACTCGTGTTTTAGGATCATCAGAATCATTTCCGGTTGGATTCAAACCATCTGGGTTGTCTTCTGTTTTCCGACCTAACCAACTTTGTGCTACTTCTTCAGTAATAACTTGGCCTTCCTGGAAATAATACGTGTCCGTTGAGAACACACTGCGTGCGACATCCAGCAAGCCGGATTCAAAGTCTTTCATGTTTACAGTGGAATTCAACTCCAGACTCACCCCGCGGTTTTGACTGGACTTATAAGTTCCATCCACAATCAGCGCACGATAATAAGCATTAGAGAGCTGATTGGTTGTCGTTTCAACTGGCACCAGATTGTTGTTTGTCTGCGGTGTTTGTTCACTTGATTTTTCCAAATCTGTACAGGCCGCTAACAAGCCCAGGCTCGCCAGCAACACACCCATTTTCCATCTCGGTTTATTCATTTTCATTCGTTCCACTACTTTCTAAGTGACGCACCATTTCGGCTTCTGTCCAAACGGGAATATTCAGTGACTGTGCTTTCGTCAACTTACTGCCGGCATCTTCCCCAGCAATCAACCAGTCTGTGTTTTTCGAAACACTTCCGGTCACCTTTCCACCCAGGCGTTCAATCATTTCTGTTGCTTCCGGACGTGTATAGGTGGTCAATTTACCAGTCAATACGACTGTTTTTCCTTGCCAAATCGAATCATTTTCAATGACAGCGGCTTTCTTTGGTCCTTTGTAAATTAAATTGACGCCATTTTCCCGGAATTCTTCAATCAATACTGCGACTTCAGGCAATGCGAAAAATTGCACGACACTATCGGCAATCGTTTCCCCAAATCCTTCAATGGCATCAATGTCTTCCTTGGAAGCTGCCATCAAGCGCTCAATCGTTTCAAATTCCTCCGCCAGCATTTTGGCTGCTTTGGCACCAACATTACGGATGCCTAAACCAAATATCAAGCGTTCAAGGGAATTTTCTCGACTTTTATCAATGGCACTCAGAATATTATTCGCTGATTTTTCTTTTATTTTGTCGAGTTGCAACAAATCATCCATAGTCAATGTATACAAACCAGCAACGTCTTTTACTAAACCTTTTTCATACATTTGACTCACTACGCGCACACCAAGCCCCGTTATATTCATCGCATTACGGGATACAAAGTGAGACAAGCCTTCTTTCATTTGAGCAGGACACTGTGGGTTCAAACATCGCAAGGCCACCTCGTCTTCCAAATGTGCCAAGTGGCTATCACACGCCGGACAATTAGTCGGGATGGTGTAAGGTTCGCTGTCTTCTGACCGTTTGTCAAGATTGACAGAAATAATTTCTGGAATGATATCTCCGGCTTTGTGAATTAAAACAGTGTCTCCGATGCGGACATCTTTTTCTTTCACCAAATCGACATTATGCAAACTTGCCCGTTGAACAGTTGAACCGGCAATAAAAACAGGATCCATGATAGCCGTTGGAGTGACTACACCGGTACGGCCAACCGTCCATTCAATATCACGAAGGATGGTTTCTTGTTCCTCTGCTGGAAATTTATAAGCAATTGCCCACCGCGGGGCTTTGACAGTGTAGCCAATTTCTTCCTGCGTAGCGAAATCATCCACTTTAATAACAACGCCGTCGATATCATATGGCAACGTGAGACGTTTTTCTCTCATTGCTTCAATAAACGCCCACACTTCTTCAATGGTTTCACATTCTTGTCGCAGCGTGTTTGTTCGTAATCCGATTTCTGAAAGTTTCGTCAACAACTCTGATTGTGTCTTCACAGCCAGTTCATCAAAATTAGCGGCACCATACAAAAAGACATTTAAATTACGACCGGCCGTAATTTTTGAATCGAGTTGGCGAATGGAACCAGCTGCAGCATTACGGGGATTGGCAAAAATCTCCAAGCCTTTTTCATCCCGGTCTTCGTTTAATTTTGCGAAGGCACTTTTTGGCATATAACACTCACCCCGGACCTCAAAGGTTACAGGTTCTCGTAGTCTTAACGGAATCGCTTTGATGGTTCGCAAATTTTGAGTGATTTCCTCACCGATTGTACCATCCCCACGCGTTGCTCCACGCTTGAAGATACCTTTTTCGTATTTTAAGGAGATGGCCAAGCCGTCGATTTTCAGTTCGCAAGTATACGTGAATGGTTTATCGGTCAGTTTGCGAATACGCTGGTCGAAATTTTCTAAATCTTCCAGACTAAATGCGTTTCCCAAACTTAGCATTGGAACGTCATGGGCCACTTTTTCAAACCCAGATAAGAGTTTCCCCCCCACACGTTGCGTTGGCGATTCTGAAACAATTAATTCGGGATAGGCCGTTTCAATGGCAACAAGTTCATGGTAGAGCTGATCATATTCTTGATCAGAAACAGTCGGTGCATCCAGGACATAATACTCGTAGCCAAATCTATTTAATTGGTCCCGAAGATAACGTGCGCGTTCTTCTGACTCTGCTAAGGTTATTTTAGACATGTTTCCCAGCCCTCTCTATTCTTTTTCAATGGGTGCAAAGGACGCCAATAACCGCTTGATACCGATATCCTTAAAGGCAATGTCCAATTGCAGTCCGTCGCCCTCGCCTGTGGTTTGAACAACGATCCCCGTTCCCCATTTCTTGTGGGTCGCTTTGTCGCCTACTTTCCAGCCCAATTTATCAGCCCCACTGTTTCCAGCTTGAGCAACGGTTTGTGTTGTTTCCGGTGCTGCTTGTGGTTGCGAAAAGGCACGGTCATAACGGTCATTTTTCCACCGTTGGCGGTAAGTGTTGGCAGATGGAACAGATTGTGATTGTACAGTTGTTGCCGCTGATTTACCAGAACCATTTGCGTATTCCAAAACATCAGCATCCATCTCTTCCAGGAAACGAGACGGAGGATTATTCTGAGTACGACCATACAATAAACGACTGTATGCATTGGTAATGAATAGTTCCTGCTCCGCACGCGTAATCCCAACATAAGCTAAGCGACGTTCTTCTTCCATCTCCGATTCTTCCATCAAGGAACGGTAAGATGGGAAAACTCCTTCTTCCACGCCGATAATGAAGACGACTGGGAATTCAAGTCCTTTAGCCGCATGCATCGTCATCAATGTCACTTCGGCTTGTGGTTCTTCTTCAACCTGGTCCAAGTCGGAAACCAAGGCCAAATCAGTCAGGAAGCTTATTAAATCGCTCTCGCCTCCTGATTGCTTGTCAAATTCTTGCGTTACCGAGAGGAATTCATTGATGTTATCGATACGCGTTTCTGCCTCTAGCGTATTTTCTTGTTTCAAACTTTCAAGGTAACCGGTCTGTTTCAACATTTCTTCTACTATTTCTGTAACAGAGAGGAATTCAACCATCTTCTGCAAATCGGTCATCATTTTAGCGAATTTACCCGTTTCAGTCGCAGCTTTGCCTGTTAAAGGTGATAAGCTAACATTTTTGGCTGCATCCAGATAGGAATAATCATAAATATCTGCGAAATCATACAGTTTTTGCAAACTGACGCCTCCGATTCCACGTTTTGGAACATTGATGATTCGGTTAAAACTTAAATCATCAGCCGGGTTGGAAATCAGGCGCAAATAGGCCATGACGTCTTTAATCTCTTTACGATCGTAGAACTTACGGCCCCCAACCATTTTGTAACGGATATTTGATTTAACCAATGTATCTTCAATGACCCGTGACTGGGCATTCGTCCGGTATAAAATAGCGAAATCACCATATTTCCGTCCTTTATCACGAACTTGTTGCTGCATGGTACCGACAATGTAACGGGCCTCATCATGTTCAGATTGGGCGCGGTAATACGTGATTTTCTCACCTTCCACATTTTCAGTCCATAACTTTTTATCTTTACGATTATTGTTATTTTTAATGACTCCGTTTGCCGCTTTCAGAATCGTCTTAGTAGAACGATAATTTTGTTCCAAAAGGACAACTTGGGCTTTGGGATAATCTTTTTCAAAATTCATGATATTGGACATATCCGCGCCCCGCCAGCCATAAATGCTTTGATCCGCATCTCCTACCACACAGATGTTTTGGAATTTCTGGGCCAGTAATTGGACCAATTTGTATTGTGCGTAGTTTGTATCCTGATATTCATCCACATGGATGTAATGGAATTTATTTTGGTAGTACGCCAATGTGTCGGGGTAATCTTCAAATAATTGAACGGTCAACATAATTAAGTCATCAAAGTCCATCGATTGCGCATTTTTTAAATGACGTTGGTAGGCCTCATAACACTCAGCCACGATATTATCGAAATAATTTCCCGTCATGTTGGCATATTCTTTAGGTGTCAACAATTCATTTTTTGCACCAGAGATTTTGCCAAGAATCGCACGCGGTTCGAATTTTTTTGAATCCAGATTTTTGTCCTTGACGATGCGTTTCATCAACGTTTCTGTTTCACTTTGATCGCAAATCGTGAAATTACGGGAATAACCAATCTGTTCAGCTTCCCGACGTAAAATACGCACACACATCGCGTGGAAAGTGGATACCCACATGTCATTCCCAGCTGTTCCAACAAGACGGGTAACCCGCTCTTTCATTTCTTTAGCAGCTTTATTTGTAAAGGTGATGGCTAAAATGTTCCAGGGATTTACGAGTTTTTCTTGCAGTAAATAAGCCATCCGGTGTGTGAGGACGCGTGTCTTCCCACTTCCGGCTCCGGCCATAATCAATAATGGCCCTTCAGTAGCCAGAACAGCTTCTTTTTGTTTAGGGTTCATACCTTTAAGTAATTTATGTTCTTGCACATCTGCCATCCTTCCTTATTCTCTCCATAAGCATCATGCTCTAGTCTATCATTTTACAGCTTCATCATCAATGAAACGTATTGAAAATCTTTGGATTTTAAAGGGTTTTTAAGCTTATTCATGAATAAAAAAATACCCCCTGCCGAAATTGGCAGAGAGTATTTAATAATGGTTATTGTGGGAAACCATTGAAGGGTTTGGGTACCTATAATATAACCCGTACATATTGATTCCGCGTAAAAAGCATGTAAAATTTTTGTAAATTTACTCCGCTTGAAAAGATGCTATCATCGTTTCCCATGTTTCATTCATTGCAGTGATTAACCAGCCTGAATCTATGGTTCGTAAATACCATTCACCTTGTACCATGATTTGATTAAACATCAAATCCTTAGCATGCGGTTTAACTAAATAAGAAACAACGGGTTGGATGAGCTTTACTGGTGGAATTGGCAATCCGCAAATGGCGCGAATAAACAGTTCGTATTGATTAATATTCGTCCCATCCAGAGTATAATCCAGTATTTTTTGAACCCCAGTCGTTACTCGTTTTACATAAATCGTACCGACAGCAGTTACCAAAAATTCAGTGGTGATAATTCCACAAAGAGCCATTGCCTCAGTTATGCTTTTACCAATCGCTACAAGTGCTTGACTCATCTCTGGTTCAATTTGAGCAGGGGCAATAATTCCTTGCAGATGATGTTTTTGATAAATTGTTTCAACAACCGGAAAAGCTTCGAGTTGCCCATTTTTGCCGCTGACGAAGGAGACCGCCAGTTCTTGGTCATAGGGAACCCAAGCATCCAGGATACACGTGCCGGTGCGTAATAATGGCTCGGTTTTCCCAAAATCTTCCTCGCTATAAAGCATCACGTTACTGGGCTGATTCTTTTCTACCCGGATTGGTTTTAAAACACAAGGAAAACCAATGCTTCCGATGGCGTCTTTTAAATCTTCGACAGACGTAATGGTGGCGTAAGGAACGACATTAATATTCAATGATTCCAAAAACACTTTTTCAATCAAACGGTCTTGCGTAACGGAAATCGCTTCAGATAGTTGGGGGATTTCTATATACTTTTGCAGAGCCTCAAGCTCATCAGTCTCGACCGTTTCGGATTCAAAGACCAAGAGATTCGCTTTGTTTGCAAAATCCAATAGGTCCGCATCTTTTTCATTTGAAAAAAGTGCAGTAAGGTAGCCGCGTTCTTCCGCTGCTACTTGAAGACGTTCTGTCATCTTCCCTTTGCCTATGATGCCTATCGTTTGTCCAGGTAGATTAATTGTTACCATTGCCTTACCACCTTATTTTACCGTTCCGGGTTATCTTGGAACATCATATTTATAGAGTTCATAACGTTCAATAATTTCAACCAGTTTTTGCGGATAATCAGGGTCCGTTGCATAGCCCGACTGTCGTAACGCTTGGGAAGCTTCTTGATAAGTCTGGGCTTCAATAACTGGATGATACAACTCAGGATTCCAGTCGGTTCCCTCTACCATCAACTTTGCATGATCTTCGATGGATTCCGTCACATCAGGGTATACCTTAAAATAATCAGAAATAATGACCCACTCACCATCTGTAAACTCACTCGTTTCCATTAATACGGCATTATTTATATCACTGGTTTTTCTGCCGTAAAGATTGTTGTATTTCGCTGCCAGTTCACTTTCGCCCCAATCCGATTCTAAAATTGCTTGGGCAATACTGACACTGGGCCTGATACCGTAAATTTCATACATCGTTTGCGATACCGGCAAAATCAGTTGGATGAATGCTTGTTCCTTCTCGAGCGTCAAGGCTTCTGGATGCGCCCCGTTTGAAGAAGAGTAGCTCTCATTAATTGAATATCCCGCCATAAAAATCACGGTACAGGCAAATAAGAAACCAATTACCTTTTGTTTTATTTGTCGTACTCTTCGTTTTGACTGTTTATTCCATTTCATTATCGCCATTCTCTGCTCCCCCAACAATGAGCTATTCTGATAGTTCGCTTATTTGCTGACGAATCGCTTCGTTATTCTTCAAAATTGCAATATATTCTTCCAGTGCTAAATCGTTCTCAGTTATATATTGCGCATTTTCTTGCCCGACATAACGAAAATGCCAAGATTCATAATTCACATCAATAATGCCTTCTTTACCTCGTGGATACCGTAAAATAAAACCATAATCAGATGCATTTTGGTGTAGCCATTGTCCTTCCTGTGTATTTTCAAACTCGGTAATGAGTCCGTTCTCCAGATGGTGGATACTTGGCTCTGTAATATCAAGAGCCAATCCCGTCATATGCTCACTTGTTCCAGGAACAGCAATAAAATCTTCAGTCATTGCCTGCGCATCTGCTTCAGAATAGCCATTATTAATATGGCCATTGTAAACATTATTGTATATTTGTTCTTGGTATGCATAAGAGCGATAACCTGATTCAAAAATAAACTGTAGGCCTTGTGCCTCGCCATCTGCAATCATTCGTTCGAAATCTTCGGCCACACGCGCATCCATCACTTCACCACTCGAAGCGGTATAAGGTTCGAAATCAAGATCTTCCGTTAGTTGATTGGCTTGATTGACTAAAATCAAATTCCAATCCGAAGAATGGACATCCGGTGTTTTAACTAATTTGCTTTCCAAAGCTTCTATTTCACTTGCCTTGGGGTTTTCAGAAGATTCGGTTACTTGTGAACCCGGTAATGATTCAGAATGTGACTCCAATTGGCTGATAATTTCGGACGAAGATTCTTGCTTGTCAGGTGTGTTTGACACCAGACCACAAGCACTCAAACTAAAGATAGTAAAACCTGAAAGAGCCAACGTTGCAAGTATTTTTTTATTTTTCGAATTATTGTTCATCATTATAAAAGAGACCTTTCTTGGACAGAATTTTCATTCCCTATCTTATCACAAAACATAGTCACTCATTTAGTATTTATTTTTTTACTTCATTGCTTCGATACTGTCTGGGTCGTTCTCTGCCATCCATTCCAACAAATCCACTTTTTGTGATTCGATTTGGTAACGGATGACACTTGGTAGACGTAAATCCAGAATATCCTTGTAACTCCAGAAATCATAACTTGCTTCTAGACGTAAAGTCGTGGTTGCCGGTTTACGGTGACCTTCATCATGCTCATGATTTTCACTACTTTTCCAAGTAATGGTTGCCAAGCCAGTTTGCAGCCATTTTTTAGCCACTTGATATTTCAAAAATTGATACTCACGGACAGGATTCTCAGAAACCTCCGGCAAAATATCTGCATTGCGGGAGACTTTTTGTACGAGCATCCACTCGTAGTCTGTAAACAGACGCGAAACAATATTCATATTGTCCGGCCTCAAACCGTGCTCACCTTTTTTCCATCGATCCCAACTTTGAGAAGAAATACCTAATTGACCAGAATAAAATGCTTTTTCGCTCACATACTGTTCTTTAATTGCGTGTAAAACAATTGCTGTTAGTGCTTGATTCATGAGAAAGCCTCCTTTAGTCTAAGATAGTTCTATTATACACTTAATACGTGTAACACAACACTATAATATAGCTTTATACAAAAAAAAGTAAAGGGTTTTCTATGACTAAAAAAAGGGGCAAAAAAAGCTTGGTGCACCCATGCACCAAGCTTCTTATATTGTTGCTAACCATATTCCTTTAGTCATTTGGATGTATTCATAAACAGTACCCTCAAAGATAAGCTCTAATGGCAAGGCGTCTATCAAATCATAAGGCGCGATAAAGGACAAAGGCTTTGAAGGAAAAAATACGCCCCCTTCAGTCAAGGTAGTGGCAACGAATTCTGAACAGAAATAATGGTATTCCCTTTGCCATTCAATTTCCAAATTTGCTGCAACCAAGCCTAAAAAGTTATATTTCATTTCATTCTCTTGTTGTTTTGTCTTTTCGATAAACCGGATCATTTTATTTTTTTGTTCATCAGTCACGATCAATGAATAAAGCGCACAATCGCTGGACATGAAAAAGTCAGAATGGACATCCTCCTGTACAAATCCTCCGTTAAGAGGATTCCATGGCTGCTTCCGCCCAAAACTGTAGGTCTGATCTAGCTCTAAATCAAACGCTAAAGAACAATGGTTGTATTTTTGTTTAGTGAATTGTTTAATCGTCTGCGACAACAGGCTCCCCGTGTCCGTCAAAAGTAAATAGATCTTTGTTTCCATCGTACCCACATCTCATTTCCCAGTTCATAGAGTAAGCTTCTAGTTTACCTTATCACAAGGAAATAGCCAATCCTTCTTTCGAGAGAATAGATGAATACTTTGATTATGTATACAAAAAAACCAAGCAGGCGCCTGGCTTCTTTGCACTATTTGACTTGATTATCTTTATACATAATGGAACCCACTTCAAACCCTTGCGCTTCTAAATGGGATTTAATACCATCAACATCCGTACTATCAACTTGGATAACCACTTGTATGCGATCTTTGCGATAGACCGCAATTTGCTGGATATTAATTTCTGCTTCCGCAAAGAAGTCTGTGACTTCCTCCAAAACACCTTTACGGTCTTCGGGAATATTGATGACTACACGAACGCCAGGTGTATAGAAGCCAAGAACATCAACAAAAGCATCCAAAATATCTTTTTCGGTAATAATGCCGACCAAGTTATTTTCTCCTTCAACAACCGGCAAAACACTAATCGCATTTTTCCGCATGCTAACGGCCGCTTCTTCCAACAAAGCATCTTTATGTATCGTAATTACGTTCTTTTCCATGATATCCTTGGCGCTCGTTCTATTCAACAAATACGTTACTTCACGCATATCCAAACTTGTCATGGTTGATGGTGTATTACGGCTAACGATTCCCTCAGTGACCAAACCGATCAAGCGATTCCCTTCAACAACAGGCAGACGGTGAATGTTGTGCTTTTTCATTAAATCAAGTGCATCCAAAATTTTTGTACCTGGATCAATCGTTATTAAATCTTTTGACATATAGCTATTTACATCCATGCATTACCCTCCTAGATAGGCTTTTTGAACTGCATCACTTTGCAATAACTTCTCACCTGTATCGGTTAGGACAACTTTACCCGTTTCCAAAACATAGCCGCGATCAGAAATTTGCAAAGCAACTTTAGCATTTTGTTCAATCAACAAAATAGTCGTTCCTTGTTTTTGAATATCTTGAATAATACGGAAAATCTCTTTAATAAAGATTGGGGCCAATCCCATTGAAGGCTCATCCAGTAACAACAATTTCGGTTTGGACATCAATGCCCGCCCCATTGCCAACATTTGTTGTTCACCACCAGAAAGAGTGGCCGCGTCTTGATTTTTACGTTCTGCCAAAATGGGGAATCGTTCAAAAACATGTTCCAGATCCGCGTTGATATTTGCTTTGTCTTTCCGCGTAAAACTACCCAGATCCAAGTTTTCTTGAACCGTTAGGCCCTTGAAAACATGACGTCCTTCCGGAACCTGAATCAATCCTTTTTCAACGATTTTCCGTGGTGCATCCTTAGCAATGTCGGTTCCCAGATATTCGATCTGACCGGAAGCCGGACGTACAAGTCCGGAAATAGTTCGCAAGATTGTTGTTTTCCCAGCGCCATTGGCACCGATGAGTGAAACAATTTCTCCTTCATTAACCTCAAAAGAGATATCTTTCACGGCTTGAATCATGCCATAATTGACAGATAGATTTTTAACTTTCAGCATGATTACTCGCCTCCCAAGTATGCTTTAATAACAGCTGGATTTTTTTGGATTTCTTCAGGTGTACCTTCCGCAATTAAACGGCCGTACTCCAAACAATAGATACGTTCGCAAACATTCATAACCAATGACATATCGTGTTCGATTAAAACGACAGTGATTTTGAATTGCTGTTGAATCTGTTTAATTAGTCCTGTTAACTCTGCTGTTTCCTGTGGATTCATTCCCGCAGCCGGTTCATCTAAAAACAGGATTTTCGGTTGTGTTGCCAAGGCCCGTACTATTTCCAAACGACGTTGTTCACCGTAAGGCAGATTACGTGCCAATGTTTCCAATTTATTTTCAAGATTAAAAATTTTAAGAAGTTCTACTGCCTCTTCACGTAATTTGCGATCATTATCATAATATTTGGGAGTACGGAAGATACTGTGCAGCGTTCCGATACCACTTTTACTATGCAAAGCAATCATAACATTTTCGATAACCGTCAAATCTTTAAACAAACGAATATTCTGGAAAGTCCGTGCTAATCCTAAGTCTGTTATGACATAAGGTTTTTTTCCATTTAATTTGGTTTTTACTCCATCTGTTTCCAGGAGAATATCCCCTTCAGATGGAACATAAACACCCGTTAAAAGGTTGAAAAACGTTGTTTTACCAGCACCATTCGGTCCAATCAAACCAACTAATTCATTACTTTCAAGGTGGAAATTGACGTTAGAAAGAGCCGCAAGACCACCAAAGTTTTTAGTTAAATCTGTCACTTCCAATAAACTCATTTCTCCACCCCTTTCTTACGATCCAAAATTCCTGAAATTGTAAACTCTTTGTTTCCAAGCAATCCACCTGGGCGGAATACCATGATAGCGATTAAGGCAATCGCATAAAATACCATCCGCAGTTGTCCTGCCGATTGTAATACGGTATTAAGTAAACCTAAAACAACTGCAGCAACGACCGTTCCAGTCACACTACCAATTCCACCAAATACAACGATAATCAAAATATCGATGGATTTTTGGAATGTAAAGTCTGCTGGGTTGATAACACTAAAGAACGTTGCGTACAAGTTTCCCGCGATGCTGGCAGTCATTGCTCCCAACATAAACGCAATCACTTTATAAAGGGTTGTATTGATTCCCATTGATTCTGCCGCGATTTCATCTTCTCGAATAGATATCGTTGCACGACCAGGGCTACTCTTGATGTAGTTCACAATGACAATGGTTGTCACAATAACAAAGGCAAAAGTCACCATAATGAAGCTTAAATTGGATTCGAACGGGAAAGAAATACCGCTAATCCCTCTGGCTCCATTGGTTAAATCAGGCATATTAATGATTAATATACGAATGATTTCCGCAACTCCCAGTGTTGCGATTGCCAGGTAATCTCCTTTTAGACGAAGCGTTGGGATCCCAACTATCATCGCAACAAGCATCGCGATAACCATCCCCACCAATATACCCACGAAAAAGCCAGCCAAGCCATCGATATACTTGCTGACTACAGCACCACTATAAGCACCAATAGCCATAAAACCGGCATGTCCAAGGGAGAACTGCCCTGAAAAACCGATGACAAGGTTTAACCCGATTGCCAAAATAATGTTAATTAAAATAGTCATTAAAGTAATTTGTTGGAAAGTTGAAATCAGGCCGGAACTGACACCAAAAAATAGTGCAATACCACTGACGGCAATCAGCAGGAACCAGCCTAAGTTATATTTATTGAACTGTTTCATCTGCGTCACCTACACTTTCTCTTTTACGTTTTTGCCAAGGATACCGGATGGTTTTACAATCAAGATAATAATCAAGATCAAGTAAACGACCGCATCCTTAAACATTGAACCACCATAAGCACTGACCATTGTTTCGATGATACCAATTAAATAACCACCCAACATGGCACCCGGGATAATACCAATTCCGCCGAAAACTGCAGCTACGAAAGCTTTTAGCCCTGGTGTCACACCCATCAATGGATCAATGGAGTTATAATAAATACCAACCAACACGCCTGCCGCTCCTGCAAGTGCGGAGCCCATTACAAATGTAAAAGAAATAACATTATCAACGTTGATTCCCATTAGTTGAGCCGCATCTTGATCCGTACTAACAGCACGCATCGCTTTACCCATCGTTGTATATTTAACGATAATCTGCAAAGCAATCATCAAAATAATCGTTGTTGCGATGATCACTAATTGTTGTGAATTAATTTGCACCGTGCCCAACCTAAAAATACGTGTTTCCAATGCTGTCGGGAATGCTCGACGTTCTGGTCCCATAAAGTAAATCATTAAATTTTGGAGTAAATAAGAAACCCCAATTGCTGTGATCAAGGCTGCAATCCGTGTTGCTCCACGCAAAGGACGATAGGCAATTTTTTCAATCACTACTCCTAAAATTGCACACAAGATCATCGAAATAACAAGGGCTGGAACTAATCCCAACCCGACATTTTGGATCATGCCGTAGCCGATAAAGGCCCCTACCATATAAATATCACCGTGGGCAAAGTTAATCAATTTGATAATACCGTAAACCATCGTATAACCGAGGGCGATGAGCGCATAAATGCTTCCCAGTGAGATTCCGTTTACCATCTGCTGGATAAAGCTTTCCATATCTTACACCTCTTTGCTTTCTAAAAAGTCTGAAAGGAGGCGAGACAGATGTCTAGCCTCCTACATTATTATTGTGGTGCTACGACTGTATTTCCAGCCTCTTCACCGTCTTGCAATTCGATAACAAAAGTACTCTTAACTGGGTTGTGGTTTTCATCCAATGAGAATGTTCCTGTTACCCCTTCAAAATCAGTAGTTGATGCAATTGCCTCTGTTACAGCTTTTGAATCTGTAGAGCCAGCAGTTTCAACTGCTTGCAGTACAAGGTTGGCCGCGTCATATGCCAATGCTGCGAAGGAATCGGCTTCCACACCAAATTTTTCTTCATAGGCAGCCAAGAAGTCTTTTACTTTTTGGTCTTCACTATTTGGTGTAAAGTGACCTGCGTAAAATACATCGTCTACATTATCAGCGCCAGCCAGTTCAACCAATGTGGAGTTTGCAAAACCATCTGGTCCCAAAATTGGTTGTGTAATACCCATTTCACGTGCTTGTTTAATCAACAAACCAGCTTCTTCATAATAACCTGGGATAAAGATGACATCAAAATCTTTGTCGCGGATATTTGTAAGGATTGCATTAAAGTCTGTATCACCGTCTGAGAAGTTTTCTTCTGCTACAATTTCGCCTGTGAAGACACCCTTGAAGGATTCAGTCAGTCCAACAGCATAGTCTGTTGAATTGTCTTGAAGAATAACAGCTTTTTTAGCCCCTAATTCGTTTTCAGCAAAGTTAGCTAACACTTCTCCTTGGAATGAATCCTGGAAACAAACACGGAAAATATATTCCCATACTGTTTCATCATCCTTCATTGTAACCATGTCACCTGTTGCTGCAGGTAAAACAGCTGGAACACCCGCACGATCAACGACCGGTGTTTGTGCGTTTGCATCTCCTGTTGTTGCAGGTCCAATGATTGCTGTTACTTTGTCTTCTGTAGCTAAACGTGTTGCAACAGATGCAGCTTCTTGAGCAACAGAAGTATTGTCGTAAACTTTGTATGTTACGTCATCGTCCAATACGCCGCCGTCTGCATTTTTTTGTTCAATAGCAAGCTCTACACCATTGCTCATTGGAGTTCCGTAAGCCCCAGCGCCACCTGATAATTCGAAGTTACCACCGATTACTACGCCGGACCCATCTCCGCCTGCTGCGCCATCGGATGATGCGTCTTCCCCAGCACCATTACCACAAGCAGCCAAAAGCAACATAGATGACAATCCCAACCAATACTTCTTCTTCATTAAAAATCCCCTCCGCTTAAATTCATTTATACTATCCAATGCTTCTCTTCATTCACACAGGAGATTTTCTCCTTAAATTTTAATGTTTATAGTATAGAATATTCTGACAATTTAAGCAACCCGTTTTTTGAAAAAAAAAATACGTTTTGATCATCCCTTTTTGTGGTCTCGCTTCCATTGCTGGCAGAGTACTTATCAGCTTATTTTATTACCAAATAAAAAAACCGGCCTTTCTATTTATTCTCTAGAAATTGCCGGTTTATTCATCATTCAACGCTCTTGAGCGCTTCAATCATATCTACTTGTTTTAATTTTACATGCATGATCATCATGACAATAATTGAAAATACAAGGGTTAAAACTGTTGAATAAAAATAACTGATGGGAGCTATCGTGATGGGAAATAGCATAAAATCAACTTCGACCATTTTGAGAAGGACGGTCGCTAAAATATTCCCCATTCCAAACCCGAGTAAAATACCGATAATCGTTAATATAAACGTTTCACGGTAGACATATAAACTAACTTCCATATCGAAAAATCCCAATACTTTAATGGTAGAAAGTTCCCTGATTCGTTCGGAAACATTGATGTTGGTCAAATTGTACAAAACCACAAATGCCAAGGCCGCTGCGGAAATGATTAATACCAACGTAATAACATCCAAGCTTTCCAATGTGTCCCCGAATGCTTCATGAATGACTGACATATAGGTCACTAACGCGACATTTTCGTTCCCCATTGCATTTTCGGCAAATTCAGCTTCCCATGCTCCACCATTATCAATAACCAGCAAATCACTGTTCGGCACGAATGCTTCTGAAAATACCGATTGATATAAATTACGCGAAAGGTAGAGGTAATGTCCTGTATAATTTTCTGTCACTGAAGCAATTGGAATACGATAGGTCATTTCTTCTTCGTCATGGATGATAATTTCATCACCCGGTTCCACAGCCATCAAGTCAGCCAGTTTTTCAGATATAATCGCCCCTTCATCATTTAAAACATGTGCTTCGTTACTGTTTCGTTCTTTCAAGCGAACGAATTCTTCCAAGGAATCAGTCCCCTCAGGAACAAATACATTCACATCCTGAGTTGTTATCCCCGCTCTTTCCGCTTTATATGTCTCCTGCAATGTGTACAGATGAGAGGCGACTTCAGAAAAATCATTTCTCACTTCCTCATAACTCTGCAAATCAGAACGGGTCCGATCTGGTTTCAATGCGACCACAGCATCATATTTCATAACTTCAGAAAATTGCGTTTCTGCCAGACCGGAAATTGAATTACTGAGAGCAAAACCGGTCAAGATTAATGCCATACATCCGGCTACACCTATTACGGTAATGGAATTGCGGACTTTATAACGCACCAAGTTGCGGATTGTTATTTTGGCATTGAAGTTAAGGCGATTCCAGATAACGGGAATACGTTCAAGCAAGACCCGTTTCCCCTGTTTGGGTGCTTTGGGACGCATGATGGAGGCTGGCGTTTCAATCAACGTGCGATAGCTTGCCAACCCAGCAGGACCCACTGTGCATAAAAGGGCAACAATGACGGCAATCCCTGTATAGGAAGGATATTGGTTTAATTGAATATCCGGCAAATTGTACAGGGAACTGTAAGCATTGTAAATCAGGGTTGGGAACAACCAATAACCGAGTAAAAGTCCCGATACAGTTCCAATTATCCCAGCACTTGCTGCATAAACCAAGAATTTAAGGGATATATCAAAATTGCTGTAACCTAGGCCTTTAAGGGTACCAATTTGCGTGCGTTGCTCATCCACCATCCGAGTCATGGTCGTAAAACTGATCAACGCGGCAATCAGGAAGAAAAAGACCGGGAAAACTTCCGCAATTGAAGAAATACGTTTGGCATTATCACCATATCCCTCATAGCCTGGATTGTTCGTTCGATCTTGGACAAAATAAACCGGTTCATCCAAGGCTTGTAAATCACTACGGGCTTTCAATAATTCTGTTTCAGCTTTTTGGATTTCAGCTTCTGCTGATTCCTTCTCAGCTTCAAACGCTGTCATTCCTTCAGCGTATTCGGCTTCCCTTGCTTCAATCTGTTTTCGGGCATCTCTTAACTGGCTTTCACCTTCCGCCCGTTCCGTTGCCAAGCGATTCTTTCCATTAGAAAGTTCAGCCTGACCAGCATCAAGCTCACGTTTCGCAGCTTCCAGTTCTGCATGAGAGGATGCCAGTGCATTTGCTTGTTCCATAAATTGATTATCAGCCGCATTTATTTGCCCTTGAATCGCTTGCAATGAAGATTGCACTTCAGCCAAGAGTGTATTTTTGGCGCGTTGCAATTCCTGAGAGCGGATTTCTAATATTTGCACATTATTGGTATAAGAACGTTTCGCAGCTTCCAGTTGCTGACCTTGTTCAATCAATGTCGCTTTAGCCTGTTGAATACGCGCACTCTCTTCAGCCAATTTAGCTTCCTGCTCTTGAATGCCCGTCGCAAGACTTGTCTGGAGTGCTTGTTCTTGTTCAATAACTGCGTTAAATTCAGCAGCCGGGACTTCACCGTTTATATATTGCAAGAACGGTTGATAGACTAACGTCTGATTCCCTTGCCCTTCAACTTCACTGCGCATCCGTTCCTTATCTTCATCAGTCAAATTTTCGTAAGGAATTTGAAGCTGTTGCTGAACATAGTTCAATTGGTTTTGGTGAACAGCAAGGACCTCTTTTTGTGATTGGATGGCTAAACTAGCATCGCTCAGTTGTGTTTCTGCTGTTTGAAGTTCAGCCTCTTCAGCGCGTAGATTTTCTTCTTGCGTCTGAAAAGAGGCAGCAAGACGGTCCAATTGTGCTCGGGCATCATTAACCTGTGTTTCAGCATCCAACAATTGCTGGACTTTGGCTACTAAAGCCTCACCTTCAGGAGTAGGAATTGGATTTTGGACAATCCCTTCTAAGGTAACTGCCGTATCCAGTTGCCTTAATAACGCTTGGCGCTGGATTTCCCAAGCAGCCTTAGCAGCCGCATATTGGTCCGTGCCTGCCTCCCATTCTGACAAACCTTGGTAGTATTGCGTATAGCCGGTATCTAAAACAGCTTGTTGGCGATTGATTTCCGTCTCAGCCGCGTTCATCTCAGCTTCAAAAGTCTCCAAATTCGCCTCATACGTTTGCCAAGCCTCATCAAGTTTCATACGGGCAGAGGCCAATTCACCCTCAGCCTTTTCAATTTCAGCTTTTGCATCGGCGAGCGCTTCTTCTGCCTTAAAAATTTCCTGACGACCTTCGGAACGGATTTCGTTGATCCTTTCCAATGGCCGACCATTTAAAGCTAATTCGACTTCTTCTGTTTTTTTATCTACTATCTTTTGATAGTTATCTGTGTAGGCAGATTGTTCTCCTTCAAAAGTGAGGTAAACCTCACTATACAAGTCCCCTTGGATATCTTCAGCAGAAACCACACCAAAACCGTCCAGCGTCCCTTTACCTGTTTGTGTATTTCCTCGACTTATTTTTTCGATAAATAGTGGGGAATTCACGAACCCGACGACTTTATACGTTTGATTAGTTAAAGCGGGTGCTTCTTCGTCTGGTGTTTCAAAACTGAAAGTCACACTTTCTCCTATTGAGAGTGTCTGATTAAAGTTTTTCATTTCGGCATCCAGTGCAATTTCACCCGTTTTTTCGGGCAGCCGACCAGATACGACGGCATATTCATTTACTTCACCCGCGTCATCATGTCCGTAAAGACGGAGGATATATTCATACCCATCCATTGTTGCGTCGAATGACTGCGCAGGGTGAATTTCAATATCTTCCACCTCTTTCAATGAATCAAGGTCTTCTGTTTCGATACCGTATGTAGAAAGAACTTTTAAATCAAAAAGTTTGTTTTCACTATAATAGCCTTCTGCGGTGTTTAACATATTGGGCCCCGTTGCACTGATTCCCCCAAAAAAACCGGTACCTAATATAATAATCGCGAGTAATGCCAAAAAACGCGCTTTATTATTCCAGATGCCCTTCCAGATATCTTTCCAAAGTGCTTTTTTATTCATCCTGTCCAACCCCTTACCATTCAATGTCAGAAACTGGCAAAGGGTTTTTATTTTCACGGATGGCACGAACTTTAGCATTATTAATTTCAATGACACGATTTGCCATTGGTGCAATGGCTTGATTATGGGTAATAACCACAACGGTTGTCCCAGTATCCCGGCATGTGTCCTGAAGCAACTTCAGAACTTGTTTCCCGGTTTCATAATCGAGCGCTCCCGTCGGTTCATCACACAACAATAACTTCGGTTGTTTGGCAATTGCGCGGGCAATCGCAACCCGTTGTTGTTCGCCACCCGATAATTGGGCTGGAAAGTTACTTAAGCGGTCAGTTAACCCCACATCCGCCAATACCACTGCTGCATCAAGAGCACGATTGGTAATTTGAGCAGCCAGCTCCACATTTTCCCGAGCGGTTAAATTTGGTACGAGATTATAAAATTGGAAGACAAAGCCGACATCAAGACGGCGGTAGTTCGTCAATTGCTTCCTCGAGAACGTCGCTATATTGGTTCCATCCACCATGATACGTCCCTCGCTTGCTTGGTCCATACCACCTAATATATTCAAAACGGTCGATTTACCAGCTCCCGATGGCCCCAGGATAACGACAAATTCACCTTTTTCAATATCGAACGAAATGCCATCATTGGCTTTTATTTTAGTTTCACCCATTTGATAATATTTACTGACATCCTGTAAAGAGATATAAGCCATCTCAGTCACCACCTCTGATTAAAAATAAAGCATCACTACAATGAAATTGTTGGTGATGCTTCCTTTTTTATATTTATCTATTAGCCAAAGCGCTCCATCAATGTAGATAAGCCATGCATTTCTCTGGTGTCCACTTTATGTTCGGGGTAACCCACACGCAATTGCTGAATAGGTGTGTAATTATCTGGAATACCGATTTCTTGTTTCTTCTCTGGTGTTGAAAGTTTGATAAATCCTGCTTCATCGGTAATGAATTGATAGCCGAGCAATAAATTGGTTGTTGCTAATTGCATTTGCGCCATAATCATTCCAGCGAACAAATATTTACTACTTTCCAATTCTTCACCGTCTTTAAGTGAAACAACTATATTAACCGGACCTTTTTTATTTTCTTCCTCAGAGTAAAAAGTAATGTGGAATTTGTTGTAAAGTTCTTCTGGAATCGGTGCAGCTAAGCCAGCTACAATGATGGCTTCGATTTGTGCGTCCGTCAGTTCAACCGTTACCAAATTTTCGGTCGGGCGGTTTAAAGCAACTATTTTAGTAAAATCCATTTAGAGTTTCTCCTTTGCTTCTTTATTAGTTAATGTTATTATACTATAATTTAGTGCGCTATCGGTGTTAAAATATATATAAACAAAGAAATTGAGGAGTTTTTAAATAATATGAGTAAAAAAGTAATTGTTATTGGTGGCGGATCCAGTGGGTTAATGGCTGCTTCCACTGCTGCAGAATACGGTGCGTCTGTCACTTTATTGGAAAAAAACCCCAACTTAGGAAAAAAATTGATATTGACCGGTGGGGGTAGATGTAATGTAACCAACAATCGTCCGGAAGATGAAATTATTGCGCATATTCCCGGGAATGGTCGCTTTTTACATAGTGCTTTCGATCAATTCAGTCAATATGATATTATGCACTACTTTACATCACGCGGGATTGCACTGAAGGAAGAAGATCACGGCCGGATGTTTCCCGTAACAGATAAGGCACGTACTATTCTAGAAGCTTTCATAGATGAATTGAAGAGAAGAAACGTTAACGTCCAAACGAAAGTAACCGTCTCAAAATTGAATTATGAAAACGGAAAAATTACAGGAGTGACCTTGGATGACGGAACAGTCATACCGGCAGACAGTGTGGTTTTGGCAACAGGTGGAAAAACCTACTCGCGTACAGGTTCCACAGGTGATGGCTACCGTTTCGCCAAACAGGTTGGTCATACAATCACAGAGCTTTACCCGACGGAAGCACCGATTACGTCTTCGGAACCATTTATTGTCTCACGTGTTTTGAAAGGACTATCCTTACGTGATGTGGCTTTAAGCGTTCGGAATAAAAAAGGCAAGACCGTAGTCAGCCACCAAATGGATATGATTTTCACGCATTTTGGCGTATCGGGCCCGGCGGCATTACGGTGTTCAATGTTTATCCATCAAACTAAAAAGCGCGACAAGGTAGACGAAGTAATGATGGCATTGGATGTTTTTCCAAATAGCAGCCTCGGCCAAGTCGAACAGGATTTGCAGCGGTTAATCCGCGAAACGCCAGACAAGAACGTAAAAAATGGCTGGAAAGACTTAATGCCTGAACGGTACTTGCTGTTCGGTCTTGAACAGGCAGGCATCGATCCAGATCAGACATTAAAGTCACTCCAGCCAAAAGATATTAAAGCATTTGCACAATTTAGTAAAGCATTCACCTTCATGGCGGACGGAACGTTGCCTCTTGATAAAGCCTTTGTAACCGGCGGCGGTGTTTCAACAAAAGAAGTAAATCCAAAAACAATGGAAAGTAAATGCCAGCAAGGTCTCTACTTCTGCGGTGAATTACTGGATTACAACGGCTATACAGGTGGCTATAACATTACCGGTGCTTTTGTAACCGGCCATGCTGCCGGCATGCACGCGGCTACCGATTAATGTTTTTGAATAACGAATACTTTTAAATAGTTACTTGTCGGACTTCCTGTTGCAGTTGCAAAGTCTTCCGGCAAACCGTACTCTTTTACAATAGAATAATCGATTCCTTTGTTCCGGAAGGCCTTCTCCAGGTCGCTCCGGAATTTTTTGCGTTTGTAAGTGGCAGCGTTACTTGAAAGGATGAATATTCCCTTATCAGCAGATATATCAATCAAGTCTTCAATCATAGTGCCATAATCTTTCAACACAGAGAAAGTACGTTTTTTTGTACGCGCAAAACTTGGCGGGTCCACAACGATGACATCAAAAGTCATGGCTTTTCGTTTTGCGTATTGGATGTAATCAAAAACGTCCATAACATGGATTTTATGCTCAGCTGGATCCATGCCATTTATTTCAAATTGTTCACGGGTTTTTTCCAATGATCGATTAGCCACATCTACACTTGTCGTGTGGGATGCGCCACCCATCGCAGCAGCGACGGAAAAAGCGCCGGTATAACTGAAGGTATTTAAAACGGTTTTTCCCGGTGCGTATGTTTGCATTAAATCGCGGCGCACATGACGTTGATCCAGGAAGATACCAGTCATCCATCCTTCATCCAAATATGTAGCATACAAAACATTATTTTCTCTTACATAATGTGGGGAAGGCGCTTTTTCACCATAAACAAAGCCGCTCGCTTTGGCGTCATCC
Organism: Jeotgalibaca sp. A122; assembly: GCF_052266715.1. Classification (NCBI taxonomy): domain Bacteria; kingdom Bacillati; phylum Bacillota; class Bacilli; order Lactobacillales; family Carnobacteriaceae; genus Jeotgalibaca; species Jeotgalibaca sp. A122. The sequence goes on from NZ_JBQPRB010000004.1 coordinate 42,947, forward strand.
TGTTGGTAACGACGTTTTTCATAAACCCCTTTTACAAACAGGAAGATTTCCTGGAAAGCTGAAATAATTTGTTCTTTATAATGGTAGATACCTTCACTGTACCAAGATATAACCGCAAAACCGGCATAATAATCAATAGATAATCCCGGGATGCCATCCCCTTCTGCGTTGAACAAACGGAACGCATCCGTGTCATCACTATCAAGTAATGCCTGGCGTTTTTTGAGCGCTTGATTAAATTGATTCAGGAAAAAAGCAGAATCAAAATCTGTCCCTTGTTCAAATGAATAAATCCAGCCTATTCCTTTGTTTTGTTTCGCCAAATAAGCTTCACCTAAAAATTGGCCCACAGGTGAAACAATCTGAACTTGTTCACCTTCGGTAAATTCTAATTCTTCTTCAAAGCTGATCGGTGATAATAGTGGATCACCTTTCTTGATATGGGGCACTGCTTTCTCTGAAACGGTAAGGATACGTTTTTTATCCATGTTTATTCCTACTTTCATTTTTTTGTTCGAATAATGATTAAATTTCTCTTCATTTATACTGAATTCATTTGACTATAAAAAACGGTATGCGTATAATACGTATACGAATTTACATATATTTTACAATTAAACCTACAAATTTACATATCCAAATGAAAAGGATATCTTACCACGAAAACCCCTTAAGGAGGGATCTCTTTGTTTCAAAAAATAAAAGAGACCATACGAGAAAATTTTGGTTTCTTATCAATTGCCGTCGTTCTATTTTGGCTAAAAACATATCTCGCATACAATATTGAATTTTCATTAGGTGTGGAAGGCGTCTATCAACACTTCCTACTATTAATAAATCCTATTGCCAGTACCCTATTTATTTTTGGTTTATCGCTCTTTTTCTCAAATTCTAAAAGCCGTTATAGGGCTTTATTGGTACTATACTTCCTAAACTCACTCTTACTTTTTTCCAATATCTTGTATTACCGTGAGTTTTCTGATTTCATCACCGTGAAGACGATTATGGGTTCTTCCGCCATGATGAATGGTTTAGGACCTGGTGTTTTCGAAATGTTTTCATGGCATGATATTTTTTATTGGGTAGATTTCTTTGCTGTTACTTATCTCTACCGTAAAAAACGTTCCATACTGACCCAGGAACCGCAAATCAAGAAACGGCTGGCTGTTGGTACCTTGGTTACTGCCCTGTTAATATTTTTTGCCAATCTTAGCCTAGCGGAGATTGACCGACCACAACTCTTGACACGGACTTTTGACCGTAATTACATTGTAAAGTATTTGGGTGTTAATGTGTATACCCTCTATGATGGTGTACAAACAGCTAAAGCGAACTCTGTTCGCGCCAGCGCTGATAGTTCTGATATGGCACCGGTACTGGATTATGTGGATTCACATTTTGCCAGTCCCAATCCTGATACTTTCGGTCAAGCTGAGGGACGTAATGTTGTTTACATTCATCTTGAAAGTATGCAACAGTTTTTGATTGATTTGGAAATGCGCGAAGAAAGTGGCGAAGTGAGTGCGGTAACGCCTTTCTTGAATGAACTCTATCATAGCGCTGATTCATATAGTTTCTCTAACTTTTTCCACCAAACCGCTCAAGGTAAAACGAGCGATGCCGAACTTTTACTGGATAACTCCCTATTTGGGTTACCACAAGGTTCTGCATTTACACAGCTTGGATCTGATAATACCTTCCAGGCCGGTCCACAAATCCTTAAAAGTTTAGGCTATTCGAGTGCCGTTTTCCACGGTAACGTTGGTTCATTCTGGGACCGTGATAATGTTTATAAATCAATGGGTTATGATTATTTCTTCAGTTCTGAAACAAGTTATACACTGACTCCGGAAAATTCGCTTGAATATGGCTTGAAGGATAAATTATTCTTCCAGGAATCCGTTCAATACTTGGAACAAATGGAACAACCTTTTTACTCAAAATTCATTACTGTTTCTAATCACTTCCCGTTCCCGGCAGACGAGATGAATACCGTATTCGACATTCCGGATACAAGTGACGACACCATCAACGGTTATTTCAATACTGTTCATTATGCCGATGAGGCACTGGCTGAATTCTTCCAGTACATGAAGGACAGCGGCCTCTATGACAATACAGTTTTCGTGCTTTACGGCGATCATTTCGGAATTTCAAATTCGCGTAATCGGACCCTAGCACCCCTTATTGGCAGAAATCCAAATCTGTGGGGTGATTATCATAATGCCATGGTTCAACGCGTGCCATTCATTGTCCATGTTCCAGGAATTGGAACTGGCGGCATCAATGATACTTATGGCGGTCAAGTGGATGTCTTGCCAACAGTCTTGCATTTGTTGGGCATCGATACAAAATCTCATATCCAGGTCGGTCAAGATTTATTGTCAAAAGAACGCGACGACGTAGTTGTGTTCAGAAATGGCAATGTTATTACACCTGAGTATGTTAGCCTCGGTACAAATGTATATGAAACTGTTACAGGTAGAAATATTTTTGTTGATGAAGAATTAACACCAGAACTGTATAACGAAATTGCAGCAATCCGGGAAGCCGGTCAACAGCAACTTTATATTTCCGATCAAATTTTAAATGGCGATTTATTACGTTTTTACACCCCCGCTAACTTTGAACGCGTGGATAAGAGTCAGATTAGTTATCTCAATTCACCAGCTCAACTACAAGCAGATTTAGCTGAAATGGGCATTAAAAGTACTTCTTTGATTTCTGAAAAGGATAATGTTTCGACCGTGCCGCTTTATCAAACGGATGCACCGGAGTTACCGGGCAACCAACTCGTTGATGAGCCTCTGGCGGAGTCCCGTGAAAATGAAGCAGCAGCTGAAGATACAAAACAACAAAACTAAAAAAAGTGACTTGCTTAGGATTTTTCCGCCGCAAGTCACTTTTTTAGTTTAGTCATTTTTATTCGGCAATTTGATGGTGAAAACTGTGCCAATCCCCAGTTCACTCTCAACCGTAATTTCTCCCTCATGATTATCAACCAAAGATTTCACAATTGCCAAACCTATCCCCGATTCACCATATTTATTATTTTTACGGGATTGATCAGCTTTATAAAACCTTTCCCAGATAGCGGGAATTTCTTCTTTTGCCATACCCATTCCAGTATCGCTCACTTTGATGATTGTGCAGTCATATCCAGCGTTGGCTGTCAGGCTAATCTCACCATTTTCGGTAAATTGAATGGCATTGTTCGTTAAATTCACAACAATTTGAATAAAACGATCGTAATCTGCATAGACGGTTAAGGTCGCAGAGGAGACTGAAACATGGATTGTGTTCCCTTTGGTAGCTGCTTTAGCTGAGAGTTGGTCCTTGATGGCTTTTAGTGTTTCCAGACATGGAATCTGTTGCTTCACCAACATCACTTGTTCAGAACGTATTTTTTCATAATCCAAATTCTCGTTTACCATTCGAATCATTCGACGGCTCTCATTGTGCATAATTTCGATACTGCGTTTGCGGCTATGCTCCGGAATCATATCATGCTCCCAGCCTTCAAGAATGCCGTTTATCGTTGTCAGGGGCGTCCGCATCTCATGCGCGACATCCATCATAAATTGGCGGCGTAGATTTTCCTGTCGCTCTATTTCGATTTGTGAAGCTTTCAAGGAATCAACCATGGTGTTAAAGTCACCTGATAAAGAATCGAATTCATCACGGCCAAAATCATCCAGATGAATCTCGAAATTACCTTGCGTGATTTCCTTGGTTGCTCTTCGCATCCGGATAATACGTCTGGATAAATAATTAGCAAACCCGATACTGAACAAGATTGCAATTGCTCCCGATAAAAGAATGGCCCATTGGATTCCTTGACGGACATTTGTAATATCCTTTTGAATACCGCTGATTGGAGAAGCCACGGCGACAAATCCAGAAAACTCACCCGTGATTGATTTAAATAAAGGCAAATATACTGTCACAATTGACATGTCTTCATTCATGAAACCCCGATCCCGTTCTGACAGAGAAATACGTTCGCCTTTTTGTAGCCTCAGCAATTCCTCTTCGCCTAATCCACTGGAATAGTTTCTTTCTCCCACTGGATAAATTAATTCATCTTTACTATTGTACATTGCCAGAATAACATCTTGATTCGAAATCATATCAATGCCATTTTCGACTTCCCTTAGTGTCATATTTTCATCAATAACCGCTTCAGCATAACCAAAAAGTTGTTCTTCTTTTTCTTCGTAAATGTTCGTTACTAAAAAACGCACAAATATCATACCAGCGGTCAGAATGGTAACCAGTATAACCAGAAAAAAAGCCAGCATCTGTTTATATAGATATTTCACTGTTTTTTCTCCTCTTGGCTGGAGAGGTTATCGTCAAATTTATAACCTACGCCCCAAACAGTATGAATAACTTGTGGTCCGACGGCTTCTATTTTTTGCCGTAGTTTTTTTATGTGCGCATCGATGGTGCGCTCATCGCCAAAAAACGGATCTTCCCAGATACTGGTCAACAAGTGGTCTCTGGAAAATACTTGACGTGGATGGCCGGCCAATAAAGCAAATATTTCAAACTCTTTAGGAGTCAAACTTTCTATTTCATTTCCATTGTAAAAAGCCTCGCGTGTACGCGTGCTGATTTTGATATGACCCGTATGAATATCAAAACGCTCGTCTCCTTGAGAATCCAAAGAACTACCCAATCGCGAACGACGATAAAGGGCTTTGATTCGTGCCATCAGGGTCAAGGGACTGAATGGCTTTGTCACATATTCATCCGCTCCAATTTCCAGACCGATTACTTGGTCACTTTCAGAATCACGAGCCGTTAGCATAATAATAGGCACATGCATAGAAATTTTTCGAATTTCACGACAAACTTGCATACCATCCATACTTGGTAGATTCAAATCGAGAATAATCATATCCCAATAATCTTTAGAGGCCAGAAAAAGATCCAACCCTTCTTTTCCATCCCCACTGAATGCAGGTTTCCAATTCTCTTTTTCAAAAAACATACTCATCATTTCGCAGACTGATTCATTATCTTCAATCATCAGTATCTTCATGGTGGCACCTTCCTTCTTCACTTCCATGGGTATTTTTATTTAATTGTGACCATTTTATGTCATAATAGCAAATTATTTTGAATTTATTATGAATTTTATTAATGAAAAAAAAGCTTTTTCACTTTTTTTGCTTATATATATATAGAAAGGAGAGATAGCATGAATCAAGTATCTTTGATAGGACGTCTTGTCCGGAATGTTGAGCTACAGGAAATTGGTCACGGCAGCATTGTGTGTAACAATACCCTTGCCGTCAAAAATCCACGTAAAAGTGAAAATGGCCAAGTGATTGCCGACTTCATCCCTGTTGTATTCTGGGACAAAACAGCACTGTTACTGCGCGATTATTGTGCCAAAGGAAATCAACTCGGCGTCACCGGTCGAATGGTTTCCCGTTCATACGTAAACAAACAAGACCAAACTGTTTACGTAGTCGAAATGTTGGTCGAAGATTTATATTTCATGGAAGCCAAAAAAACGGTCGAAAACGTGACAAACTCGCCCCTTGTCACAAACTCTGCCGAACCCGCCGACATGCCCTTTTAGCTTTCCAGTACTATTCCGTTTCTTTATCATCCTCCTAGCAAGTGAACCAAATATATTCAATCTGTGTGTCCAAACCTCCTTTCAATACAACAGGGCATACAAAAACGAGTCGGTTACCTCACCGACTCGTTTTATTATGTATTAAATCATGACTTCTTTATTTCTGAGTTTATCCGCGTATTCATTAATTTTACGGATACGATGGTTGATTCCTGATTTGGATATTACTCCACTCGGAACCATTTCGCCAAGTTCCTTCAAGCTCACATCAGGATTTTCCAGTCTTAAGAGCGCAATTTCTTGCAGCTTTCCAGGCAATTTATCAAGACCTACCGTTTGTTCGATAAATTCGATGTTTTGAATTTGTTTAGATGCCGCATCGATGGTTTTATTCATATTTGCATTTTCACAATTCACCAAACGGTTAACTGAATTCCGCATATCACGAATTATCCGGACATCCTCGAATTTCATCATGGCGTTATGCGCCCCGACCATCGCCAAGAAATCTGCTATCTTTTCGGCTTCCTTCAAATACGTGATAAATCCATTTCGACGATCAATGGTTCGTGCATTTAAATCGAAATGGTTCATCATTTCGCATATGTCTTTATTGTGATCCTCATAGTTAGAATAAATCTCTAAATGATAGCGGCTTGTTTCCGGACTATTCACAGAACCACCTGCCAGAAAAGCACCACGCAAATAAGAGCGTTCTTTTTGCTCATTATTTATGATTTCTTCAGAAACCTTTGTGGTAAAGGATAGACCGTCAAAAATATCTAAATCCTTTAGCAGTTCCTGGACATTTTGTTTTAAGCGAACGATGTAAATATTATTTTTCTTTAGTTTCATCTTCCGGCGAACCAATAGTTCCCCTTCCACACGATAGTGGTCTTTTAGTAAAGAGTACATTCGTCTGGCTATTGCCGCATTCTCAGACTGAATATTCAAAATCATTTTCTGATTATAGATACTTACTGAACCACTCATCCGAATTAAGGCTGTTAATTCTGCCTTGGCATGTTCACGGTGGACTTCTAACTGGGTCAATTCTTTTTTGACATCAGAAGCATATGACATGAAACATCCTCCTTTCTTCTGATGAGCGTATTTTTTAATTTTGTGAGGGCATACTAGAACTTAAATTCATGATTTCGCGGGCCACTTTATCACCATCATGGTACACGCCGCCTTCTTTTAAGTTAAGAAAATCGGCAGAAATAACCCGGCAACTTTCCTCTCGCAATGCTTTAAAGTCGTGGGTAACCTGCAGTAAGTATTCCTCATCTGCTTGCTGATTTAATACAGCGTCGGGAACGCGTTCTGTATTCACCAAAACAGTATTGATGAAAGATTTCCCAAGATGTTTATGGAGTACTTTAACGTGATCAGCATCAGAAAAGTTTTCTGTCTCTCCGAGCTGGGTCATAATGTTACAAATATATACAATTTCAGCCGTTGAATTCAAGACAGCCTGTCCCAAATCTTTAATCATTAAGTTAGGTAAAATACTGGTATAGAGGCTACCAGGACCAATCAAGATTATATCTGCTTCTTCAATACTTTTAATAACATCTCTTGCAGCGTGTGCTTCCTGGGTCTCATCTAAAGGTTTCACATAGACATAATCGATTGGTTTTCGATTTCTGCCAATTACGGATTCACCTTTGGCGGAAGTGCCATCTTCATACTGTGCGTATAGTGTCAGTGGCTCTTCTGCCGCTGCATAAATTCTGCCTTTTACATGCATCATCACCGACAATAAGCGAACTGCATCAAAAACATTGCCCTTCATTTCAGCCAAAGCAGCGATGATCAAGTTTCCAATCGCATGCCCTGAGAAGAAGTCATCATTTGAGTCAAAACGATACTGGAAGATGTCTTTGTAAATATCCGGTGCATCTGATAAAGCAATCATACAGTTACGAATATCACCAGGCGGGATAATGTTGACGTAATCTCGAATCACCCCACTACTTCCGCCATCATCCGCCACTGTTACAATAGCAGTCAAATCAACATTATATTGTTTAAGGTTTTTCAAAATAACCGGCAAACCGGTCCCACCACCGATAACAACGATTTTCTTTTGCCGTTTTTTTGTTTTTGTGTTTGTACTCATGAGCGATTGACCGTCTCTTTCCGTTTATCCTTATCTCGATGGGAGATATTCACTGGATAACCATCATTTTTCAAATGAGCAGCGACACGTTCAGACAATGCGACTGAACGGTGTTGTCCACCGGTACATCCGATTGCGATTGTCAAGCTGGATTTCCCTTCACGCTTATATCCCGGCGTAATAGTATCCAGTAAATCAATAAACTTGCGATAAAAAGCTTCAGTTTCAGGTTGTTGCATCACGTAATCATAAACGGGTTTATCCAATCCCGTCAAAGGTCGTAATTCATCAATATAGTGTGGGTTCGGCAAGAACCGCACATCCATGATAATATCCGCATCAATAGGTGCACTATATTTAAATCCGAAAGATACCACTTCAATATGGAAGAGTTGTTGCTCCTCGTTTTGGAATCGTTCCAGGATTAATTCGCGAAGTTGGCGCGGTGTTGTTCGACTGGTGTCCACAACCCATTGGGCACGACTGCGTATATTCGCCAATAATTCCCGTTCTTTCTGGATCCCTTCCATGACCGTTCCGGATTCTTGGGATAGTGGATGATTCCGGCGCGTTTCTTTGTAACGTGAAACAAGTGCATCGTCGGAAGCATCCAGGTAAATCGTCTTCGTTGTCACAAACGAGGTATTATCCAGATTGCCTATTCCCGATAAAATCTCATCAAAGAATGCCCTGGACCGCAAATCAATGACTAAACAGACTTTTGTAATTTTGCCAGACTCTTTTACCAGCTCCCAAAATTTTGGCAGCAAACTCGGTGGCATATTATCAACACAGAAATACCCCAAATCCTCAAACGTTTGTAAAACAACAGTTTTCCCAGCACCACTCATGCCTGTAATAATTACAAGTTCTAATGTATCAGCCATATATGCGCCCCCCCTTTTATATATTCGACTTATTATAACATGCCGGGCGTATCGAATACAAGCTACTAAAGAAAGCGCACACGCATAGAGTTCTTTGTCCAAATATGTAAACCGAGTAACTATATTGATAACCGTTTTAAAATTATGTTATAGCAGAGGAATGTTTTTTATAATTTTGCGAGAACCTAACTGTAACAAGATTGGAAGCGCCTATCTCTACTCTATTTCCAACCTGTTATTTTGCAATCTCACATTATAATTGCAATACTAATAAAAGCGAATTGTTCAAAATAAAATTACAGGGGGATACATATGATTGAATTTAGAAATGTAACTAAACTATACCCGAACGGGAAGAAAGCCGTTGATGATATTTCTCTGTCTTTTAAAAAAGGTGAATTTATTGTCTTTATCGGTACAAGCGGTAGTGGGAAGACAACCTCTATGCGGATGATTAACCGAATGATCAACCCTACCTCGGGAGAAATTCTTATTAACGGGGAAAACATACAAAAAATGAACGCTGTAGAATTGCGCCGGAAAATTGGGTATGTCATCCAACAAATCGGTTTGATGCCACACATGACCATTTACGAGAATATTGTTTTGGTTCCCAAATTGCTAGAATGGCCAGTAGAGAAGCAGCGCGAAACAGCGGAAAACTTGATCGACAAGGTAGACTTACCGCGTGATTTCCTGAATCGTTATCCCTCTGAACTTTCGGGCGGTCAACAACAACGGATTGGCGTTATTCGGGCTTTAGCTGCTAATCAAGATATTATTCTGATGGACGAACCATTTGGCGCATTAGACCCTATTACACGTGATGCCTTACAAGAATTAGTCAAACATCTCCAACAAGAAATGGGTAAAACCGTTGTTTTCGTAACACACGACATGGATGAGGCATTGAAATTAGCCGATCGTATCGTTGTTATGCAAGATGGCAAGGTCGTTCAGTTTGATACGCCGGATAATATTTTGGCACATCCAGCAAATGAATTTGTCGAAGACTTCATTGGTGAAACACGACTCACACAAGCACAAACAAATTTACGTACGGTCGAACAAATTATGAACCCGCGTGTCATCACGATAACACCGGAAGAATCATTAGGACAGGCGATAAGAGTGATGCGGACAGCCCGCGTGGACACCCTATTCATCGTTGACGAAGATAATCGTCTCTTAGGTATGCTGACCGTTGAAAATATTGAAAGTAACCGTCGTCGTGATGTAACAATTGGTGAGGTTATGGAAGAAGTCATGTTCGTGCGCGCGGGTACGCTCGTACGTGATGCCTTGCAAAGAATTTTGATTCTTGGTTACAAAAACATTCCCGTTGTGGATGAAGACGATCATCTACTTGGTTTAATTACCCGGGCATCAACTGTAGATATGGTTTACGATTCCATTTGGCGTGATGCCAATCTCGAAGAAATCGAAGAAGTAATGGAAACAACTTCTATCAGCGCTACTACAGAAACTGATACGAAGGAGTTGAACAGGTAATGGCATTTTTACAAAGTAATGGCTCTGAACTACTTTTTAAAATTGGCGAACATTTTCTCATTTCGTTTGTTGCTTTGATTTTAGGGACTATCGTAGCAGTTCCTTTAGGAATTTTGCTGACACGGTTTGAGAAAGCCTCGCGTTATGTCATAGGTTTTGTATCAATTCTTCAAACGGTTCCTTCTCTAGCACTACTTGCGCTAATGATTCCAATTTTTGGCGTTGGGAAGTTACCGGCTATCGTGGCTTTATTTATTTATTCTCTGCTTCCGATTTTACGTAATACCTTTATTGGTATAAACAATGTCAATGCGAATATTGTGGATGCCGCAAAAGGTATGGGGATGACACAAAGACAGCAAACTTTCAATGTGAAGTTACCTCTCTCGGCTCCAGTTATTATGTCCGGTATTCGTTTGTCGGGTGTGTATGTTGTAGCATGGGCTACACTTGCTTCATATATTGGTGCGGGAGGACTGGGAGATTTTATTTTTAACGGACTTAATGTATATGATCAAGAAATGATTATTTGGGGAACGATTCCCGTTACTCTTCTTGCTCTTCTTACTGATTTTATTCTTGGAAAACTTGAAACAGTCGTCTCTCCTAAGACAACATCAACGAAAGGAGCGGCAGCATGAATAAAATAAAAAAATATTTTTTAGTGCCTTTGTTGGTCCTTTTTCTATCGGCATGTACTTTGCCCGGTCTTGGTGCAACCTACTCCGATGAAGGAATTATCATAACAGGTGGGTCCACGACAGAAATGCAACTATTGGCTTATTTAGTTGAAGGAATGGTCACACATTATATCCCTGATGCCTCCATTGGCCTTGTTAACAATCTAGGTTCATCAACCCTGAATCATCAAGCTCTCATGGGCGGTGATGCTAATGTTTCGGCTGTAAGATACACGGGCACGTCTTTAACTGGCGAACTTGGAATGGACCCCATTACAGACCCTGACCTTGCTTTCGAAACAGTTGTAAAAGGCTTTGATGAAAAATTTAATCAAGTATGGTTCCCAAGTTTTGGCTTTGCGAATACTTACGCATTTTTGGTAACAAAGGATTTTTCAAAAGAATATAACGTAACGAAAGTAAGTGATTTAGCACAACATGCAGAAAGTTTAACCGCTGGAGTTGATAACTCATGGATGGAACGTGAAGGCGACGGGTACGATGCCTTCCGGGATTTGTACGGTTTCGATTTCGGTACGGTTTACCCCATGCAAATTGGGTTGGTGTACGACGCATTAGAGGCAGGCTCGATGGATGTGGTTCTTGGTTACTCCACTGACGGCCGGATTGCGAGTTATGACCTCGTTGTACTGGAGGACGACTTGCATTTGTTTCCACCATACGACGCTAGCCCCGTTGCATCCCAAGATATTCTGGAGCAGTATCCAGAACTTGAAACTGTTCTATTACGCATGCAAGATATCCTGACGGACGAAACAATGCAACAACTGAATTACGAAGTGGATAATAACTTAATCGAGCCCCAAAGAGCGGCCTATCAATTCTTGGAAGAAAATAATTACTTCGAAGAAAAAGACATCACACCCCTGAAGGAGCGAGAATTATGGCAATGAATGAAATGAATACTTTAGAGCAACTCATTTTTTATTTTTCCGAAAATGGGATGTATGTGCTTAGTCAATTTTGGCGCCACTTCTTAATCTCCATTTATGGGGTACTTTTTGCTGCGTTGATCGGTATCCCGCTTGGATTTGTTATATCGAAGCGAGGTAAGCTGGCTGAATGGGTTGTTGGAATTGCCAATGTTATCCAAACGATTCCATCTTTGGCTTTACTCTCAATTTTAATGTTGGGTTTGGGTTTAGGTGCCGATACAGTCATAGCCACGGTATTTTTATATTCTCTTTTACCTATCATCAAAAACACATATACCGGGGTTCGTAGTGTGGATGCATCCTTACTTGATACAGGTAAAGGGATGGGCATGACACGTATGCAACTGACCACGATGGTTGAATTACCACTTTCTCTTTCAGTCATCATGGCTGGCATTCGGAATGCCCTGGTCGTTGGTATCGGAGTCACCTCAATCGGAACTTTTATCGGTGCCGGTGGACTTGGTGACATCATTACGCGTGGTGTCAATGCAACTGATGGTGGTGCGATTATATTAGCCGGCGCCATTCCAACAGCTTTAATGGCAATTATTACGGACTTGGTTTTAGAATATTTAGAAAAACGTTTAGATCCTTCCAGACGTCTATCGAATAGATAAAAAAATCCATTACGACCTCAATCGGCCGTAATGGATTTTTCTTTTTTATACTTGTGTAAGTTCCTTAATCGTTGCTTCGAATTGACCTACCTTCGTGTCAACCGCTCCTTGGTCCGTTGCCTTCGCTCCGATGTAGAACTTGATTTTCGGTTCTGTTCCACTTGGACGTATTGCTATCCAACTGCCGTCCTCCAAGGTATATTTCAATACGTTTGAACTTGGCATCTCAATTGCTTCAGTAGAGCCATCCTGGAATGTTGTTGTACGCATTTGGAAGTCTTCTGTTTGCGTCACGTGGAAACCAGCGAATTCCGTTGGTGGATTTTCGCGGAATTTTGCCATCAATGCTTTAATTTTTTCAGCACCTGTTATACCACTCATTGTGACAGAAATAGTATTTTCTTTGTAGAAACCATGCTGTTCAAATAATTCCACAAGGCCATCATAAAGTGTTTGGCCTTTTTTCTTATAATAGGCTGCTACTTCAGCCAACAGTACCAATGCTTGAATCGCGTCTTTATCACGTACAAATGGTTTTACCAAATAGCCATAGCTTTCTTCAAAACCAAATTGGAAGGTTTGGCTTCCATCTTCTTCATACTGTTTAATCTTCTCAGCAATAAATTTGAATCCAGTCAGGACATCAATCATCTTTACGCCATATGATTCAGCAATAACCGTTGGGAATTCACTGGATACGATGGATTTCAACACAACTGAATTTTCCGGTAATTGGTTTGCTTCTTTTTTAGCCAATAATAGGTAGTTGACCATTAAGGAAGCGATTTGATTTCCTGTAAGCACTTCATACGTTCCATCGCTCTTGCGGACAGCTGCTCCTAGACGGTCTGCATCCGGATCCGTCGCTACCAAAATATCAGCACCGATTTCTTTTCCTAATTTTTCTGCATATTCAAACGCTCCCGCATCTTCAGGGTTAGGTGATTTTACAGTTGGGAAATCTGAATCTGGATCCGCTTGTTCAGGGACTAAAGTAAAGTTTTCAAAACCAGCGTTTTTCAAGGCACGTTCGCCCAACATTTTTCCTGTACCATGTAGAGGTGTAAACACCAATGACATCTCTTTACTCATCTCAGCGATAAGTTCAGGGTTCACCGTAACAGCTTTAACTTCTTCCAAATAAACGTGATCGACTTCTTCGCCAATCATATGCAATAAACCAGACGCTTCTAATTCTTCATCACTCATAACCGCAACATCCAATGGTGATTCAATAGCGCGGATGTAGTCTGTCAATGCTGCTGCATCATCCGGTGGCATTTGCCCACCGTCTTCACCGTAAACTTTATAACCATTATATTCCGCTGGGTTGTGACTAGCAGTAATCATAATTCCTGTTAAGGTGTTAAGATGACGTACTGCGAAAGATAATTCAGGAGTGGGACGTAATGATTCGAAAACATAAGCTGGAATACCATGGGCTGCCAATGTTTTTGCAGATTCCATAGCGAACTCAGGGGACATCCGTCTTGAATCATAGGCAATTGCTACCCCACGTTTTTTTTCTTCTTCACCCTTTGATTCCATCAAGCGTGCTAACCCTTCAGTTGCTTGGCGCACTGTGTAAATATTCATGCGATTGATTCCAGCACCGAGAACGCCACGCATCCCTGCTGTGCCAAATTCCAGCGGCGAATAAAAAGCATCCTTTATTTCGTCATCATTGCCATCAAGTCGGGTTAAGTCTATTCGTAATTGTGAATCCAAATCTTTATGTGATTTCCATACTTCATAAGTTTGCATGTAACTCATTTCAATACCCCCATCAATTCACTTTTCTTATATTATATCATTCTTTTTATATTCTTCGATAGGCAGTTCCAAAATCGCATATGTTACATTTTGTTACATTGTATGTTAGAATTACATTAAAATAATTTTCGTTCCAGCCTCTCATTACATTGACACGGTGAAAATGCGGTGGTATTCTTTAGAAACAAGAAAACACCTATTTCGAGCGTCTTGAACGTGTAACAATAGGTGACACACCTTACCTTCAGGAGGGATTTTATGAAACATAAAAAAATATTTGGACTTGCTGCCTTTGCACTAACAACTTCGTTTTTAGTCGCATGTGGTTCTGACGATACTGCCACTGATGAATCTGGATCGAATGCTGATTCCCAAACATACGTTATTGGAACAGACACAACTTTTGCGCCATTTGAGTTTGAGGACGACAATGGTGATTTCGTAGGGATCGATATCGATCTTTTGGCAGCTATTGCTGAAGATCAAGGTTTTGATTACGAATTACGGACACTAGGCTTTAACGCTTCTGTGACTGCTTTGGAAGCTGGCCAAGTGGATGGCGTTATCGCAGGTATGTCGATTACCGATGAGCGCGAATTGAAGTATGACTTCTCAGATGCTTATTATCAATCTGCAACAGGGGTAGGAGTGGATCCTACTAAAGGATACACAGAATTAGCTGACTTGGAAGGCCAACAAGTTGTTGCCAAAACAGGTACAGAAGGTGCAGCCTATGCCGAAAGCATCAAGGACGAATATGGTTTCACTGTAAAATACGTTGAAGATTCTGCTACAATGTACCAAGACGTATTAACCGGTAACTCTGCTGCCGCTTTTGAAGATTACGCTGTAATCCAATATGAAATCACACGTGGTATGGGACTGGAAGTTATCCACGAGTCTGAAGGTTCTTCAGAATACGGCTTTGCTACATTGAAAGACAAACAACCCGAATTAGTGGAAATGTTTAATGCTGGTTTGAAAAACTTAAGAGACAGCGGTAAGTACGATGAAATTCTTGCTAAATATCTTGGCGAAGAATAAAAATTAACCCCTCATCAAGATAGACGAATCACGCGTCTATCTTGATGAGGGGTTTTTTAGTTATTGTCCATTTCCATAATGTTACTGAAATTCGCAATGGCCTTGCGTGAGAGCTCTAGATATTCGATATTATCCTCATATTTTTTGGTCATGAAATGGTAAAATAAAATATCTATGGCATACATTTGCGTCAGTAAAGAAATCGTTGCACCACTGCGAAGCGGTGCTTCGTTCGTGTCTGCCATTTTTAGAGCGATGTCGGCTAAGCGACTAAGTGAATTATCAGAATCCTTCGTCAAAGAGATGGTATAGGCACCAGTTTTTTTTGCAATTTCCATCAATACCTGCCCTTCTCTCTTTTCACCACTATTCGAAATCCCAAAATAAACTGCATCTTTAGGGGCGATAGCTAACGCGGCAACCAATTCGTGTTGGTCTTGGGTACAAATAACTTGTTTACCAATACGAGTCAGTTTTTGCTTCAAGTCCATCGCTACCAGAAACGAAGCTCCGAGACCATACGCATAGATCACTGGACTTTTAACCATCAATAAGACCGCTTGTTCCAATGCGTCATTTACCAAGGTATTGTTCGTTCTTTCCAACATATAATTTGTATTCCAAAGCATTTTCTTCTTAATCTCATCAAGGTTTTCATCTGGAGAAATATCTGTATAGCTTGCTGCTTCTATCTCATTGGAGACAGCCGATAACTGAAGTTTCAATTCAGTGTATCCCTTGACCCCAATGGAGCGACAAAAACGGATGACAGCAGCAGGGCTGGATTCCGCCATTTTAGCCAAATCAGCGGCACTCATTTGAATGATATCGAGCGGGTGCGCTAAAATAATCTTAGCAATTTTCCGCTCCGATTTCGGTAGCTTCGGTAACTTTTCTTTGACGGTAAGCAATATATTTTGCATGGTCGTCACCCTCCTTTTCATTTAAAAAAGCGGTGAATCAATAAAATCTTGATTCTACCGCTTTAATCATTTTACCCGTTTATTTAAATTCTGCCAATGGGTCTACTGGCTGTGATGCATTTCCGTTAATCTCAGTCGGTTCCATTGCTTCTTTAGGGATACCAAAGAAGTAAGTAGCAAGGAAGCCACCTAGATAGGCTGCAAGCAAACCTAATACATAGCCCCACCACATACCATCAGGAATTAAGGGAATCAACGCAACACCACTTGGCCCGATTGCAGTAGCACCAATATTTCCGATACCACCAATAACAGCACCACCTATCCCGCCACCAATACAGGCAGTGATAAAGGGACGCCCAAGTGGTAATGTGACAGCATAGATTAACGGTTCACCAATTCCTAAAATACCTACTGGCAGTGACCCTTTAATAATATTCGTTAATTGTTTGTTACGACGACACTTCACCCAAAGAGCAATCGCTGCACCAACTTGTCCGGCACCTGCCATGGCTAAAATCGGCAATAACAATGTTTTTCCGGCTGAAGCAATCATCTCAATATGTACAGGTGTCAGCACTTGATGCAAACCAAACATAACGAGCGGCAAGAATGTTGCACCCAGAATAAATCCAGCAACTGCTCCACCCACTTCCAATACCCAACTAATTGTTCCAACTAGACTTGTTGAAATAAAGCCAGCCACTGGCATAATCAAGAATATAGTTACCAAGCCCACTACAAGCAAGGATACGGTTGGCGTTACAATAATATCAATTTCATTTGGCACGACTTTACGTAAGTTCTTTTCAATAATGGATAGTAAATAAACTGCAATAATAACACCGATAACGCCACCTTGCCCTGCTGAAAGAGGGTCTCCCGTAAGGATATTCGGGATTGGCGTTTCCACATTCATTCCATTAAGATAGATAACACCGGCAATAACCCCACCCAGACCTTCAGTTGCACCAAAAACACGTGCTGCATTAATACCGATATAAATATTAAGGTAAGCAAAAAGACCATTTTGTAAGATTTTCAGAACTTGGAAAATATTTGTCCAGATTTCCGGGTCAATTGAACCCGCCGTCATCAAGTTCTGGATAATCGAGGCAATCCCACCAATGATACCTGCTCCAACAAAGGCTGGAATTAAAGGTACAAAAATACTCGCAATTACTTTCAGAGCGCGTTTAAATGGGGTATCATTGCGCTTTTTCTGCTCGCTTTTGGTTTGTGATGCAATTTTTTCAGCTTCGCTTCGACCACTTGTCAATTCCTGATCTAAATTTTCGTTTAAGCTAGCTCCTCTTTCAACACCGGCAGTTTCCGACATTGCTGCTGCTACTTTTGCTGCCGTTCCCGGTCCCACCACGACTTGTAGCGTATCACCGTCTTCGACAACACCCATTACACCATCAACTTTTTTCAAGGCATCCATATCGACTTGTGTATCATCACGTAAATCAATCCGCACACGTGTCATACAGTTATATACTTTTTCAGCATTATTGGGGCCGCCAATATTGCTATAAATATCTCTTGCTAAGCGTTGTTCTTTTGATTCAGCCATTTGTATTTTCCTCCTGTATATTTTATTTTTTTATTGCGTCGTGAATAAATCCCTGCGACTTGCTAAGCTTTAATTCCGCCTCCTCTCGCTTACTGTCCGTCAACAGCATCACAATTGCCAACTTGACCTGATTACCGGAAGCTTCAAATGCCTTGGCTGCATCTTCATAACTGCATTCGGTCGCTTCCATAATAATCCGTTTGGAACGCTCTTCCAGTTTCTCGTTGGTTGGTTGAACGTCCACCATCAGATTCTGGTAAACTTTCCCGATACCTACCATAGAACACGTTGACAACATATTTAATATTAGCTTTTGAGCCGTACCTGCTTTTAGTCGGGTCGAGCCAGTCAAAATTTCTGGACCTGCATCCACTTCAATGGGAATTTGGCTAAATTTACTGATTTCTGCATCCCTGTTACAGGCAATCGTCACAGTATGAGCTTCAATTGTCTTAGCATATTGCAAGCCACCGATGACATAAGGTGTACGCCCGCTAGCGGCTATACCAACTACAACATCATTTTTTGTGAGTTTCAAGTTCTCCAAATCTTTTTGACCTAACTCCTTGGAGTCCTCTGCTCCTTCAACCGCTTTGGTCATTGCGCGTTCACCACCAGCAATGAGTCCTACTACTACATCGGAGGATACACCAAATGTAGGCACACACTCAGCGGCATCCAGTACACCTAAACGCCCACTCGTCCCTGCTCCCATATAAATCAAGCGACCACCCGATTTAAGCGATGCCACTATGACTTCAACAGCTTTCCCAATCTCAGGCAGAGCTATTTTTATGGCATCTGCAACCTTTGCATCTTCTTGATTCATAAGCTCCAGCATTTCCGGGATGGTCATTTTATCAAGGTTCATCGTTTGAGGATTTCGTCTTTCTGTTGTTAGTTTTCCTAAATCCATCTATTATTCCTCCCATATTATTTTGAATTTTTGGCCTGCTTTACAGTATTTAATTAAGTTTTGATCACGTTCTATTATTCGTCCCATGACATTGACACGATCATCTCGGGCTAAGTTTCTTTTTGTAATTTGCATTTCTCCCGCATAACGACCGTATTGCTCGTTATCAAGGGTGATAGTTCCAATCGGGCGTCTTTCAGTATACCTTGGTTCAATTGGGGCTTCCTTCAACAATCGCGCTTCTTGGCTGCGAATAGCATCTCGGGCAGCATCCATCCGATTAGTATGGACACCTTGCATATAGCTTGGTATCGCTTCCACGCTTTGTCCAATTAACGAGGCATGAAACAAAATGATTGCTTCTGTCACATAATAGCCAAATTGCTCTTTAGTGCGTTTTTCAATACCGGGATCACCAATATAAACTTTGTCGACATGACAATCATTCAACAGCTCCAATGCGCCACTAAAAGGTGCTCCACCTCTATGTTTTTCTAATGTGGGTAATCCTTGTTGGAGCGGCCCGCGTTTCTTGCCATCACCCGGAACAAATGCCATCACTTTAAAACCAACCTCTTTTAACCACTCATTTTGTTTTTGAAACGCCTTTTTACCAAGTCCCGTTTCCGGACGAGGATAGTAGTTATGCCAAGCTTCCATATTCTCAAAATTGGCACTATGTTTGCGTAAAATAGTTAAATCATCCTCGGAAATGGTACTGGCATTAAGTGCAATACCCATCACTTGGCTAGCCTTCGCCACAATTTCCATTGATATACCGTAATCAATACGAATTCCGGTAAGACCCATTTTTTTGAGCGGAGATAAGTCGTTAAATGAAACTCCCAGTTTATCAAGAGCTGCTCCGGAAATGTCGACCACAAGTTCTAGGTTATTCTTCCTGGAGAATGTTCCCAGTTTTTGTAATCCATCTAGATATTTGTTATTATCTTCTTCAGGAATATGAATCGAAGTAAAAATACCTTTGAAGCCGTGCTCAACCATTTCAGTCATGTAGTTGTATGTTTCTTGAGTGAAGTCCTCGTTTAAGAAAATTGAGAATCCAAACATAGTACGCCCCTTTCTGGAAACGTTTTTTTATGCCTTCATTATAACAAAATGAAATTTTATTTCAACATAAAACATCTTAATAGCTTTAAATTAATTTATGTTAAAATAATATTTCAAAGGGGATGGTTTTTTTGCAACAACTCTATTTTGTGCGACATGGTCAAACAAAGCTCAATGCCGCCAATCACGTACAAGGAGGAGCTATTGATTCTCCGTTATTAGAAAAAAGTATCGAAGATGCGAGGAAAACCGGTAAATTTTTATGCCAAACAAGCATTTCTCGAGCCATAAGCAGTCCACAAATCCGGGCATGGGATACCGCTAAATATATCTTGGATGAATTTAAATCGGATATTCCTTTAGAAAAAGATGATTTATTAAAGGAGTTTGGCTATGGAAAATGGGAAGGATTATACATTCCCTCGATAGCGGAAAAACATCCTGAAATATTTTATCACTTGCGTCATGAGCCGCACCTGTATAACCCTTCTTTGTTTGGAGGTGAAACGTACCAAGATCTCATAGCCCGTGGGACAAAATCTATTCTTTTCCATGCGGAAAAACAGCCACAATCAGATCTTTTATTTGTTGGACACAGTATTCTTTGGACAGCCACTCTGCTTTCGTTGGTAGGCTTCGAGTTAAAAGATATACGCTCTCAGTCCCCCTTAGCAAACACAAGCATCACCCGCTTAATTAAGGACAATGAAGGATTTCATCTTGATATGTGGAACTTTACAGATCATTTAGTATGAACAAAAAGGGTTCTTGGTTATCTGGCGTTGGTGAAGGAAATGCCCTTCGGCGTGTTTGCTTGTGTACTGCCGTAGGACCGCCCTGAGCCTGTAGTCTCCGGGCTTGCAGGCCTCAAAGGGGAGGGTGAGACTTTTGTCTCACCCTCTTTCCTGTATACGAATATCTGTATTCTAAACGTGCGACAAAAGGCAGCCCCGACGTCCACTTCACGAATAATGCTCAGATGGCCTGCGACCATCTTGCGCTTATTCGCTCCAGTGGTTCGGGGCTAACCGCCTTTTGTCCCACTTCCCCCTACTTTCGCATTGCATCCTTGACACGGCCACAAGCAACCCCACCGTCCTTCGGGATTTCCAAGAAGAATACCTACCAACACCATAAATAATAGAACCACAAAAAGAAGCGGGAGCCCTGAATAATCAGGGCTCCCGCTTCTTTTTTATTTACCTACTGCTTTTTGAAACTCTCAATTCAACTTTATTAGCGATGATGGTCAAAATAGAAATAACCACTAAATAATACAAAGCAACAATCGACCACATACGGATGGTTTCCATGTTGTTCGCTGTGATGATTTTACCATTCATTGTTAATTCACGAACCCCGATAATGGATAGTAAAGAGGTATCCTTCAAGGTAATAATAAACTGATTAATCATAGAAGGGAGCATTATGCGCAACGCTTGCGGTAATACAACCTTACTCATTGATTTATTATAAGGAAGACCTAAACTACGAGCTGCTTCCATTTGTCCCTTATCGATGGATTCAATCCCACCCCGTACAATTTCTGCTATATAGGCTCCCGCATTCAAGCTCATTGTGATAACCCCGGCTTGCCATTCAGTCAGTTTCAGACCGGTCGCCATCGGAATACCAAAATAGACGAAGTAAATTTGAACCAGCAAAGGCGTTCCACGAATAAGCCAAATATAAACATTTGATAGTGATTGTAGCACCTTGTTGTTAGATACTTTCATAAGCCCGAAGACAACCCCGAGGATCAGTCCGAAAAGTAAAGAAAACAGCGTAATTTGAACGGTTTGCCACATGGCATCCATAAAGGAAGGAAAATGTTCCAACAACAATTCAAAAAATAACATTTTTCATCATCCTATCTATTTATATGTAAGAAGTTTACAAAATAAAAAAAGCATCTACAAGTGCTTTTCAAGGTAATTATGAGCGTTCACTCATTTTACCAGTATTTGTAATAGAATAGCACATTCCCTTATTACCGTCAATATTTCTGACGACGCCATCGCATAATAGCAATATTCTCATAGCTTTTTGGTCTATCGCATTTCGATATGGTGAAGATAACAAATACAAAAAAGCTCACCCATCATGGGAAATGGGTGAGTAATTACAGTTATTTAACTTCGTTGCGTTCGTTCCATGATTCTACATAATGGAAAGTACGGTTACCGGCCTCCGCACCATCACCCACTGCTGTAGTGATTTGACGCAGTGATTTTTTCCGTACATCACCAACTGCAAAAATACCAGGTACAGTTGTTTCCATGTACTCATTGGTCAAAACCCAACCTTCTTCATCAGTGATGTTAAGGTCTACAAAAGCATCCGTTTGTGGCAAAATACCCACATATACAAACACACCATCAGTAGCGTGCGTACTAACTTCACCGGTTTTTACGTTTTTGGTTATAACACCAGTCACTTTATTACCATCACCTTGAATTTCTTCTACCACTGTGTCCCAGACAAAATCTACTTTTTCATTTTTGAATGCACGATCTTGTAAAATCTTTTGGGCACGCAATGAATCACGGCGATGAATAATATCAACCTCTGAAAATTGTGTTAAGTATGTTCCTTCCTCAACTGCAGAATCCCCGCCACCTACAACGACAAGTTCTTTGTTACGGAAAAAGGCGCCATCACAAACGGCACAATAAGAAACACCGCGTCCGTTATACTGGTCTTCACCGGGAACATTCAATTTTCTATGCTGTGAGCCGGTTGCAATAACAACCGCTTTTGTTTTATAACTTTTCTTACCAGCCTCAATAATATGGTAATTGTCTTCTTGTTTAATACCTTTCACGTCTCCATAGACATGCTCGGCACCAAAACGCATTGCACTATTATACATTTTATCCGCTAATTCTGGGCCCAAGATGGAGTCATAACCAGGATAGTTTTCTACTTCCGCTGTATTGATTAACTCTCCTCCTGGAACGCCTCTTTCTAAAATAAGCGTTCTTAAATTCGAACGAGACGCATACAGGGCCGCTGTCATACCGCCTGGACCTGCACCGATGATGACAACATCGTAAATTTTTTCTGTTTGTTCCATGGTTTTCTCCCTTCAATACCAACATTCACTTCTTTATTATAACGAGGTTCGTTATTTTAGGCTATTTTTCTGCCTGTTCAAGGCTTTCACCTAACGTAATAATATAATCTTTTAATTTATCCTTCATTTCTGGATGTTGAAGGCCATACGTAATGCTAGTAGCCAAGAAACCAAATTTGTCTCCCACATCAAATCGCTGACCTTTAAAGTTTTTGGCAAATACACGTTGTGTTTTATTCAATGTGTCAATGGCATCCGTCAATTGAATTTCGCCACCTGCTCCAACTTCTTGTTTTTCTAAAATTTCGAAGATTTCTGGTGTCAATAAGTAACGACCGATAATGGCATAGTTACTCGGTGCATCTTCGGGTTTTGGTTTTTCCACAAAACGACGTACATTTAGGAGTCCTTCTTCCAATTGGTTATCTGGATCGATAATACCATATTTCGAAGTCTCTTCATGGGGTACTTCCATAACTGCAATCGTTGAAGCGTACGTTTTTTCATAACCTTCAATTAGTTGCCTTGTCAAAGGAACCTCGTCCACCATTAAGTCGTCACCCAACATAACCACAAATGGTTCATCTCCTACAAATGCTTTCGCTTGGAGAACTGCATGCCCTAATCCCAGTGGATAAGATTGTCGTACAAAATGAATACGAATCCCTGTTGTTTCTTGAACCAATTTCAATAAATCATCTTTACCTTTATCTCTTAGGTTTGTTTCTAATTCAACATTGGAGTCAAAGTGGTCCTCGATTGGACGTTTACTCTTTCCAGTTACGATTAAAATATCTTCTATACCTGACTCGATTGCTTCTTCTACAATAAACTGAATGGTTGGCTTATCAACAATGGGTAACATTTCTTTTGCCATTGCTTTAGTTGCCGGTAAAAAACGTGTTCCAAATCCTGCTGCTGGAATAACTGCTTTTTTAACTTTTTTCAATTTATTCTTCCTCCGATTTCAGTTTAGATGTGCTATGTTCTGCTTTACTATCTCGTAACATAAGATCTTCGATTACCTCATCTACATGCGCATTTTCAAACAGGACACGGTAAATGGCAGTCGTAATTGGCATATCGATTCCTTTTTCTTGAGCCAATTCGTAGGCCGCTTTAGTTGTTTCAACACCTTCCACAACCATACCCATATTCGCCAATATTTCATCCAATGGCACGCCCTTACCAATCAAGTTTCCAGCACGCCAGTTTCTGGAGTGAACACTTGTGGCTGTAACAACTAAGTCACCCACGCCACTTAACCCGATAAAAGTTAAGGGATCTGCACCAAATGCAACGCCCAAACGGCTGATTTCAGCCAATCCACGGGTAATTAAAGCCGCTTTGGCATTATCACCATAGCCAAGGCCTACTAATGCCCCAGCACCAACAGCGATAATGTTTTTCAATGCTGCGCCTAGTTCAACCCCGATGACGTCACCATTTGTATAAACCCGAAAGTAGTTATTCATAAATAATTTTTGAACTTCTGCACGAGCAGCCGTTGATGAAGAAGCGGCCGTGATGGTTGTAATATCCCTTTTGGCAACTTCCTCTGCATGGCTCGGTCCGGATAAAACAACGATTCCATTGTGTTTGTCAGCGTCCATCTCTTCGTCGATAATCACTGAAATACGTTTATGGGTTACTTGTTCCAAGCCTTTACTTGCATGAATCAAAATGGGCCTTTGCTTTCCATCAAGAATGGCATTCACTTGTTGTGAGACAGAACGAATCGCTTTTGTTGGAATGACGAATAAAATAAAATCAACATCTTTCAACGCTTCTTCCAGTTTTGTGTATGCCACAATCGTCTCTCTCAACTTTAATCCAGGTAAATAATGCTCATTTGTATGTTTTTCATTAATCTCGTCAATTTGCGCCGGGACGTTTCCCCAAATATTAACATAGTGGCCATTTTCACTTAAGACCATTGCTAAAGCTGTCCCCCAGGATCCAGCTCCTAAAACGGCAATTTTTTTCATTTTTTAAACTCCTTCGACGTGTTCATTCCCAGATTAATTTCCGTATAATAGGGATCTTTTGGATAGTGATTATACCGACGGAAAGCCCAGGCAGCAATTGCCGCCACAATCAACACGATAGAAAGCAATTGTGAGACACGGATGTTGGCAAATAAATACAAGCTGTCCGTGCGCATACCTTCGATAAAGAAACGGCCAAAGGCATACCAAATGACATAAGCGAAAAAGACTTCCCCTTCACGAAGCAATTTAGGTCTTCTGCGTAGATATAAAATAATTAAAAAGCCCAATAGGGACCAGAGTGATTCATAAAGAAAGGTCGGATGGTAATAGACACCGTTGATATTCATTTGATTAATAATGAATTCCGGTAAAAACAAGCCCTCCAAAAATTCACGGGTTACTTCTGCACCATGGGCTTCTTGGTTAATGAAGTTACCCCAACGTCCGATTGACTGTGCAATCAATACGCCAGGAGCCAAAACATCCAAAGTCAACATAAATGGAACCTTTTTGTTTTTGGAAAAGAAGTAAACGACGATGGCCCCCGTAATCAAGGCACCATAAATCGCTATGCCCCCGTTCCAAATTTGCAGAATCTGACCGGGATTCGCCAAGTAATAATCAAGTTCAAACAGCACATAATAAGCTCTTGCACCTAGTATTGCGATTGGAACTGCCCAGAAAGCCAAGTCCAGAATATAATCCTGAGGCATACCTTTACGGTCACCTTCATTAGAAGCAAGATACATGGCAATCATTATCCCGATGCCGATAATTACACCATACCAGGCTACTTCAAAACTGCCGATCCTAATCGCTATGGGATCAATAGCCGCTAAAAGTTTATTCATTTTATTCCTCCATTTAAACTAAATTTCCTTGCGCGAATTTTCCTTGATCAGGTTCTCTAAATTCCGTTCAAATGTTTCTGCTGCATTATAACCCATCGTTTTCGCACGGTAATTCATAGCTGCCATTTCAACGATAATCGCCAAATTACGACCTGTTTTTACAGGAACCGTAATCTTTGGTATTTGGACATCTAAAATTGAAACTAATTCTTCATCAGTACCTAGACGTTCAAATTTTTTATCTTGGGTCCATAAGGCCAAGTTAACGATTAAGTTGACTTCATTCGTTTGTTTGACGGCACCAGCTCCAAATAAAGTCATGACGTCCATTATGCCGATACCACGGATTTCAATCAAATGACGTAAAATAGAAGGTGCTTCCCCCATCAAGGTATCATCATCATGTTGATAAAGGTCAATCCTGTCATCCGCAACGAGGCGGTGCCCTTTTTGGATTAATTCCAAGGCTGTTTCAGATTTTCCAACGCCAGAATCACCGGTAATCATGACGCCCATCCCGAATACATCCACCAATACACCGTGCATGGATATACGTTCAGCCAAGCGACTTTCCAGGAAGTTTGTGACATTACTTGATACACGAGTCGTTTTTGATGTAGCTTGCAACAGTGGAATACCAGCTTCTTGACACGCTTTGATCAATTCAGCAGGCGGATCGATGCGACGCGCAATGATGAAACAAGGTGTCTCTTTTTGACAAAGACGACGCATGATGATTAAGCGTTCTTCTGAAGACATCCGCGCTAAAAAGGATGTTTCCGTTTGGCCCATAAGTTGGACACGCCAAGACGGATAAAAATTGAAATAGCCTGTTAGTTCAACGCCTGGACGGTGGATTTCAGTTGACGTAATTTCTTTATTTAAAAATTCTTCGCCAATAATAACTTTAAATGTAGAAGCCTTAATCAGTTCTTTAATGGTTACTCTATTCGGCATTGCATTCCCTCACTCTATAAATATAGTATGATTTCTCGTTCGATTCTCAATTCAAGTTTTCCTATTAATCTTAACATTATTGGGGCTTGTAAGAAAGGCAAAAAGTTTAGAGGCTTTTCTGGAATAATTTGCTTAATAAAAATTAAAAAGAGCCGAGAATTTCTTCTCGACTCTTGTTAATTACGATTTTCAATTACACTTTGGACAAGTGAAAGGATTAAGGAAACGAGTAAGGCAACGCCAAAGGAGCTGAATTGAAAACCTGGTCCCACCAAGGCGGAAGTTAGTGTAAGCATCAATGCGTTGATGATGAAACTAAATAAACCGAGCGTAAGAATGGTTATTGGAAAAGAAAGAATGTGAAGAATCGGTTTCACAAAAATATTTACCAAGGCCAAAACGAGACTCGCTCCTAGTGCAGTCCAACCACTTGTGACCGTGAACCCCGGCAAGAAAAAGGCCAAGGCCAAAAATACGACCGTACTAACCCCTATTTTCTGCCAGAAGCCCATTAGAAATCGCTCCAGTCGTCTTTATCCGTTTTTTCTTTTTCTACGGGTTTTGCTTCTTTACGTGGACGACGGCGAGCCGTTCTTTCACGGTTGTCATACTGTGTTTGATCACGAGCACCTCTATCTGGTTCAGGCATCAATAGCGCCAACAGGATATAGAGAAAGACCGGCGATCCCACGCCTGCAAAAGCGAAGATTAAGAAAACAATACGAACAATCGTTGAGTCAATTCCAAAGTACTCAGCCAATCCACCTAGTACACCACTCACTTGTCTGTCAGTAGCTGATTTTGTTAGTTTTTTCATGATTATCCCTCTCTTTTATTAGTATGCATCTGCATCTTTTAATAAGATGCTGCCATTTGTTGTTTTTAATTCTACCATAACTGGGGCATTGTCGACGACTCTGCGGAATTGTAAATGTTTATTTGTTTTTTCATCACGTTGATTGATGACTTCCACATTCTCCATGCGATTTTTAATGCTTCCCAAGGAACTATGCGCATCCAGTTCGATACTTTTATCTTTGGGGATGGATAGTTTAACCGTTCCGTTTACAGAGGTCGCTTCAATCCGTTTGACCTCTAAATCTGTGTGGGTAATGCGGATATCACCATTGATGATGGACAGGTGTGAACTGGAGACGTGACTCTTAACTGTAATATCGCCATTAATCAATTTTGCGATCACATCTACTAAACGACTGTCCATGATGGTGATATGACCATTTCCTCCATCAAGCTCCAACATCGTTGCCTCAACGTTTTTAAATGCCATATTCCCATTGGTTGACTTCAAGTAGATATCTTTCCCTTTGAAGTCATCTACGCTTACGTTTCCGTTTAGCAACTTGATTGCCAAATAGTCATATTCCCGTTCTGGAAGTGAAACAACTACATCACAGCGAATGCGTTTGTTTGGAACATGGAAAGTTAATTGATCTTCATCAATTTCAATGTTGCTACGTGCTTCAAATGCCGCCAACGGTGTTTCTTCTTCATACTTCGCATAAATTTTGACGTCAGCTGCGACATGGATATCTTCTTTATCCCATTTTTTCAGTTGGATATTTCCGTTTGCCAGTTGGAAATCCAGAATCGTCGCTGTTGCATTTTCAAAATTGAATTCATGTTTAAATTTGCTGGTAACCAGTCCTGGAATGTTCATGTTCAAGTCTACTTCTTTCCACTCCAGATTATCTGTAATGCTATTAACAGTGGCAGTCACAAATTGACCAAGTTGAGAACCAAGTTTGTTTAATTTACTTCCCAAATCGCTCGCAGTTTCTTTCCACTCTTCTTTATTACCAAACTTCTCCCCGAATGATTTCACATTCGTTTCGAGTTGCTCTTTTTTCAATGTGCGCATTTGTTCTTCCATTTTAATTTTTTCTTGACGCAAGGAACGTTCTTGGGAACGAAGTGCTTCGAGTTCCTCGTCCAAACGTAATGCTTCCATACTCAGTTCCGGTGTCATTGTTTCCAGTTCTTCCTGGGTAGCAATTGCCTGTCTGCGCTCTTCTTTCGCACTGATTTGGCGGCGCAAGATTTGTAATGCCTCAGTTTTTTCATCTACCCTGGAAGAGAAATAAGAAATTTCACTAGCAAGTGATTCTAAAATTTTCTCGAAATTTTCTCTGTCCTTTTTGTCTGTCGCTTTCTGTGTTTCTTCAGCAGTTGGCTCTGCTTCTTCCATTTTTTCATGTGTCACAGTAAAATCTTGCGCTTCACTTTTAAGCGCTTCTTCTTTAACTTGTTTTTTAGCTGAATTTTCAAGAAGCTCAATTGCTTCTTCCGCTGAAATGATGCCTTGTTTGACCAATGCTAAAATGCGTTCTCTTTCGTTCATGATCTTTCCTCCTATATCTTTTCAACACAAAGCCTATTTGCTATCTACCATCTGAAAGGGTTGTTATCTTATGTTTCTATTATGCCAAGATTCTAGATTGAAGTCATAGGTCTTAAGGTTGATTTCCGCTTACACAGCAATACTTAGAGATAGGTAGAGGGCAACACAAAAAGAGAGTGCTCAAAAAGGCGTTTAGCCCCGAACCACTGGAACGAATAAGCACAAGATGGTCGCAGACCATCTGAGCATTATTATAGAGGCACTGTGGGCTAACGCCCAAGTGTATCATGTTTGTAAGCTGCTGAAGCAGCAACAACCATGACAAAGTGGCGTCGGGGCTGCCTTTTTGAGCACGTTTGTGTTGAAGTATTCGTAAATAGATAAGGGTCTGGGAGTTATTCCCAGACCCTATCCTACATATGAGCATTTATTTGAAAACGTGCAATAACAGACAACCCGCTCGTCTCTTTTTATTGTTTGTTACGAGCCTTATCACGTTCCATGACCCTCTTCAAATAAAGGCCTGTATGACTTGCTTTCACTTCAGCGACTTCCTCAGGGGTCCCGGTTGCGATAACCATTCCGCCCCCAACGCCACCTTCTGGTCCCATATCGATCACATAATCGGCTGTTTTAATCACATCCAGATTATGTTCAATGACCAATACTGTATTCCCTTGATCAACGAGACGCTGCAGCACTTCCAACAACTTCGCGATGTCATGCGTATGCAAACCAGTTGTCGGTTCATCCAGAATATATAAGGTTTTTCCAGTCGATACACGTTGTAACTCACTCGCCAACTTCATCCGTTGGGCTTCACCACCGGATAAGGTTGTAGCAGGTTGGCCTAGCGTAACATATCCTAAGCCTACATCGGAAATGGTTTGGAGTTTGCGACGAATTTTCGGAACAGCTTCAAAATAAACCAACGACTCATCAATCGTCATGTCCAAAACTTCCGCGACATTTTTCCCCTTGTACTTCACTTCCAGTGTCTCGGAATTATAGCGGTGTCCGTGACAGACTTCGCATGGTACATAAATGTCTGGCAAAAAATGCATCTCAATTTTCAAGATCCCGTCACCCTTACACGCTTCACAACGACCACCTTTAACGTTGAAACTAAAACGTCCTTTACTATAGCCACGAATCTTCGCTTCATTTGTACTGGCAAAGAGATCCCGTACGTCATCAAAAACGCTTGTGTATGTAGCCGGGTTACTACGCGGAGTCCTTCCAATAGGACTTTGATCAATATTAATCACTTTTTCCAATTCATGATAACCGGAAATACGCTTAAACTTCCCGGGTTTTTCTTTCGTCCTGGTTAGTTCACGAGATAAGGCAGGTTTTAAAACGCGGTTCACTAATGAGCTCTTACCAGAACCAGAGACACCCGTGACGGCAATAAAACGACCAATGGGAAAGGATACATCAACATTTTTCAAGTTGTTCTCTTGGGCACCTTCAACCAGGATTTCGCCTCGGTCTTCCGCTCTTCTTTCTTCTGGTACGGGAATAAAAGTTTTGCCAGCTAGATACTGACCGGTGATGGATTCTTCTACTTGCATCACTTCTTCAGGCTTTCCAGCAGCCACAATCTGGCCGCCCAGTTCCCCTGCACCTGGTCCGATATCAATCAAATAGTCAGCTTGCATCATGGTTTCTTCGTCATGTTCCACAACGACTAGCGTGTTACCTAAATCCCGCATCTTTTTCATGGACTCAATCAATAAGTCATTATCACGTTGGTGCAAACCAATAGAAGGTTCATCCAAAATGTACAGAACACCTGATAGATTAGAACCAATTTGCGTAGCCAGACGAATACGTTGCGCTTCTCCCCCTGACAAACTGCCAGCGATCCTGCTTAATGTCAGGTACTTCAATCCAACGTTACGCAAGAAAGTTAAACGCGATTTGATTTCCCTTAAAATTGGTGCTGCAATCTCTTGCTCTGCGCCTTCTAACTTCAGGTTTTCAAAGAAGCTGATTGCTGAGTCGATGGAATAATGGGTGACTTCTGCAATGTTTTCTCCTGCTACTTTTACAGCCAAAGCTTGTTCATTCAAACGATCGCCATGACATTTTTGACAAGCCAATTCTGTCATGTATTCACGCATCACACGACGGGTAAAATCACTCGAAGACTCGTGGTAACGACGGCTGATATTGTTCATGACTCCTTCAAAGGGCATATTCACATCCCGAACTGTACCAAATTCATTCTTATGGTAAAAGTGGAACTTTTCACCTTTTGTCCCTTTTAAAACCAAGTCTTGATGTTCCGATGGTAAATCCTCAAACGGCACATCCATCGCAATTTCATACTGTTCACAAAACTGGCGTAACATTTCCGGATAATAGTTTGAACTGATGGGGTTCCAGGGTGCTAAAGCGCCCTCCGCAATGGTTAGTTGACGGTCAGGAACAACCAAGTCCGCATCGACTTCCAACTTAGATCCCAATCCATCACATTCTGAACAAGCCCCATAAGGTGCATTAAATGAGAATAATCGCGGTTCAATTTCCCCCACTGTAAAGCCACACTTCGGACAAGCATAATGTTCACTAAACATCATTTCTTCCCCGTCAACGATGTCAATAACGACATACCCATCAGCTAAATTTAATGCTGACTCCACTGAATCATATAAACGCGAACGAATACCTTCTTTGACCACGATCCGATCAATAATAATCGAGATATTATGGTTCATATTTTTATTTAATTCAGGTACATCTCCAATATCATAAATTTCACCATCGACTTGAACACGGACATAGCCTTGCTTTTTGATCGATTCAAAAACCTTTTTGTGTTGGCCTTTCTTACCGTAAACAATTGGGGCCATTATTTGCATCCGCGTACGTTCAGGCAGTTCCATTACTTGATTGACAATTTGTTCCGGTGATTGACTACTAATCTCTGTTCCATCATTGGGACAAATAGGATGACCGATTCTAGCAAACAGTAAACGTAAATAGTCATTGATCTCTGTTACCGTTCCAACAGTTGATCTAGGGTTATTGTTGGTAGATTTTTGATCAATCGCAATCGCTGGACTCAAACCATCAATACTATCGACATCTGCTTTTTCCATTTGGCCCAAAAACTGACGCGCATAAGCCGAAAGACTCTCGACATATCGTCTTTGCCCTTCAGCATACAACGTATCAAAAGCCAGTGAACTTTTCCCCGATCCCGACAATCCGGTCACAACAACCAACTGGTCTCTAGGAATCGTTACATCAATATTTTTTAAATTATGAGAACGTGCTCCACGCACGACTATTTGGTCTTTTGCCATATTTTTCTTCCTTTTTAATAAGATTATATTTTTTCTATCATATCATGAAACAACAAAAAAGAACACTAGTTCGCAATTGCTAATGGGTGTGAGCCGCATGCTCCATTGCCAAGTGCAGGATGTCATAAACGTGAGAATCTTCTTGACTATACAAAATATTCTTTCCGACACGGCGGCTTTTCACCAATTTGGCTTCTTTGAGTTTTCTAAGTTGATGGGAAACAGCGGATTGTTCCATCTCCAACGCGTCGGCAATCGCGTTGACATGCCACTCCTTTGTTTCTAGCAAGTACAAAATCCTAAACCGCGTTTTGTCTCCCAGTATCTTAAACATTTGGATGGTTTGATTGGTAATTTTCGGATCCATTTGATTTAACATCCACTACCCTCCTTGGGTTCATTTTCTCCCTAATTTTACCAGAATATAAAAAAAAAGGCTGAGAATTAGTTCCCAGCCTTTTCTTACCTGAATAAATTAGTTTAATTCTGAAAGTTCACCTGTTTTTAGGTAGACGATACGCTCACAGATATTGGTGACGTAATCACCAATTCTTTCCAAGTAACCGGAAACTGCGATGTAGTCTGTCCCACCAGGAACTACTTCTGGATCCATTGCCATTTCCTTCATCGTAAGCTTGTTGATTTCTACATATAGATTATCGACATGTGTGTCAGTTTCAGCAATTTTATAAGCTTCGTCCACATCAATGCGTACGTATGCATCCAGAGCATTTTCAACCATTTTCTTGACGATATCCGCTTGATCGGCAATCTTGCCTTCAACCATTGGAATACGTTTGTTGTGACGTTCTTTAACACGAATGACAGAACGCGCAATGCTGACCGCATGGTCTCCCATACGTTCTAAATCCGAGCTGGCTTTCATAACCGTTACAATAGAGCGCAAGTCACTCGAAACAGGTTGTTGTAGCGCAATTAATTTGAAGCACATTTCTTCGATTGCTATTTCGATTTCATTTATAGCATGGTCATTCTTTTTCACACGATCTGCTGCCTCTTTATCGTGGTTAATGAACGCTTTAACTGCCAATAAAATATTTTCATTTACCATTAAGCCCATTTTAGTAAATTGAGCATGCATCGTTTTTAATTCATCATCATATATTCTTCTCATTTGCGCGCACTCCTTATTCAACTGATTTTTATAGCTCTATTTTATCATGAAACGACTAATTACCCAAATCTACCTGATACGTAATCTTCTGTACGTTTGTCTTGTGGATTAGAGAAGATGTCGGTAGTATCGCCAAATTCAATGATTTCTCCTGTCAAGAAGAATGCTGTTTTATCAGACACACGGGCAGCTTGTTGCATATTATGCGTAACCATGACGATTGTATAATCACCTTTAAGTTCTTGTACAAGGTCTTCAATTTTTGCAGTTGAGATGGGATCAAGTGCAGAGGTTGGTTCGTCCATAAGCAAGACTTCCGGACCCACTGCCAAAGCACGTGCAATACAAATACGTTGTTGTTGACCACCAGAGATACGCAATGCGTTTTTATTCAAATCATCTTTTACTTCGTCCCAAATTGCGGCACCTTTCAAACTACGTTCCACGATTTCATCCAAAGTTTTCTTGTCTTTGATACCGTGTGTACGTGGTCCGTAAGCGATGTTATCATAGATACTCATTGGGAATGGGTTTGGATGTTGGAAAACCATTCCGACACGTTTACGAAGTTGATTCACATCAAAATCAGATGCATACATATCTTCGCCATCCAACAATAATTTACCTTCAATACGACAGCCCGGAACCAAATCATTCATCCGGTTCAAGCTTTTTAGAAATGTAGATTTCCCACAGCCGGAAGGTCCAATGAAAGCAGTAATTTCATTTTCTTTGATTTCCATGTTTAGATTCTTTAGCGCTTGAAAATCTGTATACCAGAGATTCATATTAGAAATGCTTAATTTACTCATACTTATTTCGCTCCTCTTGTTAATCGGTTACTTAGCCAAGTTGAAAGACCATTAATAATTAGTACCATGATAATCAGTACCACCCCAGTAGCGTAGGATTCTCTAACATGCATCCCTTCACTCGATAATACGTACATATGAAGTGCTAGTGTACGACCCGATTGGAAAGCATTGGTTGGTAAGTTGGTTGATGTCCCAAGTGTATACATCAACGCTGCCGTTTCACCAACAATACGGCCTACCGCCAAGATAATTCCTGATAAAATACCAGGCATGGCAACAGGAAGTACAACTCGGAAGATGGTCCGTATTTTACCTGCTCCCAGAGCGAAGCTCCCTTCACGTAGAGAAACATTTACAGATAGCAACGCTTCTTCAGTGGAACGGATAATAACTGGCAATACCATGATTACTGAAGTTAAAATACCAGCAATCAGTGAATATTGAAATCCCAGGAAAAGAACGAAGAATAACATCCCGAACAAACCATAAACAATAGAAGGAATCCCAGATAGTGTGTCTGTTGCGACACGGATAATGTTTATGAATTTATTACTTGTATCTGCATATTCAATCAAATAAAAAGCTGTAAATACGCCGATAGGTGCCGCAATAAGCAATGAAGATATGACAACTATAAAGGTCGTAATGATTGAAGGCATCATGGATACGTTATCTGTCGTATATTTCCAAGCGAACATTTCAGGCGACAAGGCTGAAATCCCATTAACTAAAATAAAACCAATAATATAGAGTAACGAAGCAAATGTTATAAAACTAAAGAAGTAAACAAAAAATCTAATTAGTTTCGCTTCCATCTAGATCTCCTTCCTTTTCACGACTGAAAACACACCGTTGATAATAATGATAAAGATGAACAGTACCACGGCAGTTGCAATCAAGGCCTCACGGTGTTGTCCGGCAGCGTATGCCATTTCCAGTACGATATTCGTTGTCATTGTACGAACACCTTGTGTCAAGCTTGATGGAATACGTGGTTGGTTACCGGCTACAAGAATAACAGCCATTGTTTCCCCAATCGCACGACCGACACCTAAAATAACCGATGACACAATCCCGGACTTAGCAGCTGGAACAACAACGCGTAAAACGGAACGTTCATGTGTCGCACCTAGCGCCACACTACCTTCATAGTAGCTTTTTGGAACAGCGCGTAATGAAGCTTCTGACATTCCAATAATCGTTGGCAATATCATGATTCCCAATAAAATGGAGGCTGTCAAAATATTCATACCCGTTCCACCTACCCAGTTTTTCATTAACGGTACAATAACGCGTAATGCGAAGAAACCGTAGACGATTGAAGGAATCGCAGCCATCATATTTACTGCTGGTTTTAGAAATTTATACAACGATGGTGGACAAAAACGTGCCATAAAAACGGAAGTAAACACCCCTGTAGGTACTCCAATAATAATCGCTCCAATTGTGATAACAATCGAGCCGATAATCATCGGTAAAATACCAAATTGTGGTGTTGAGTTAGATGGCGTCCATACAGACCCAAAAAGGAAGTCGCCAATTCCATAGTCCAACATGAATGGAAGGCCGCCTTCAAAAATAAAATAAAAAATAACAATGATGGAAATGACCGAAATGGATGCAGATGCTATAAATACCCATTTCATGAAATGTTCCCAAAAATATTTCTTTTGCATATTTCCCTCTCCCTTACCCTGGGGTTTCCCAAATGAGACAATACCATATTTCAACGCAAAATAATAGCTAAAATATTTATACCACTTCTAAAAAAAAAAGGCCAGATAACTGGCCTTTTCCATCGGTCAGAAGATTATTGAACCTCTTCCCATTCAGTTAATTCACCAGTGAAAATTTGACGTACTTGTTCAAGTGTCAAACTTTCAACGCTATTGTTTTTATTTGCGATAACTGCAATACCATCAACTGCGATTGCTGTTGATTCTAATTCAGCTGCTTCTTCTTCTTTCAATTCACGAGAAGCCATACCAATGTCTGCAGTTCCGTCCATAGCCGCTGTCATCCCAGCCGAAGAACCGTTAGAAGTAATATCAATTTGAACGCCCTCGTTCAATTTAGAATATTCCTCAGCAAGTACTTCCATTAATGGCGTTACCGAAGTAGAACCTACTACTGAAATTGTCCCCTCTTGTGATCCGTCACCTGCATAAGCTTCTGCGCCAGTTACGAATTCTACATAACCTTCACCGACTGCAATTTCTTGTCCCTCTGCTGAAAGGATGTAATCTATAAAGTCTTGAGCAACTGCATCAAGGTCGCCACCCCAAGCAATATTGAAGTTACGAGAAATAGGGAATGAACCATCTTGAACAGTTTCATTTGTTGGTTCAACGCCATCAACCGGTACGCCTTTAACCGTATCGTTTAATGAACCTGAGGACACATAACCAATTGCGTTTGCATCTCCAGCTACTGTTGAAAGAACTCCCTCGGTACCGTTTTGAATAACAGCTTCGATATAAGTTTGATCAACTTCTTCTCCGTTTTCATCCTCAGCTAAAACGCCTGTAATTTCTGTAAACGCGCCTCTTGTTCCTGAACCATCTTCACGAGATACTACAATAATTTCACCAGATGTTGCGGAACCTTCTGCTGATCCTGTTGCTTCTTCGTCTGTTGCTGCTGAGTCACACGCTGCTAAAAAACCTACAGCTCCTAAAGACAATACTAACTTACTTAGGCTTTTCAATTGCATTATCGATTACCATCCTTTTTTAGTGTCTTGGGCTCATTGCCTTACTCTTATTCTATTCTTCGAATGTAAATTTTCTGCATGGTTTAATGTAAAGATTTTTTTAGGTATAAATTTAAATGCAATAAGAAAGATACCGTTTTCTTACGCTTTAAATTAAAAAACCCTGAGAAACCAGGGGGTTTTCAGGGCTTTTTTGCGGAATGTAAATTTTATGTAAATAATATGTAAATTACATGTGTAGAAAGAAGTTTGTTACTTTATTGGGAGATGAACTGTGAAGGTGGTTCCGATTCCCAGCGTGCTCTTGACACTAATCCTTCCATTCAAGTTTTGGACCAGATAGCGAACAATTGAAAGCCCCAATCCTGTTCCACCCGAATTTCGGCTACGTGCTTTATCCACTCGGTAAAATCTTTCAAATATGCGACCCATATCTTCTTCGGGTATACCAATTCCAGTATCCGCAACATGTATAACCGCTTCTTTTTCTGTTTGCTCAATCATTACGGAAACTTTGCCACCGGTATCCGTATAGTTTACAGCGTTAATGATCAAGTTATTCAGCACTTGCTCTAAGCGACTGCGGTCTGTTTGGAGCATAATGACATTTGGTTCCGAGGAATAAAAACGCAACTTGATTTTTTTCACATCGGCTTGAGGTTGAATCACCCGGAAACAAGCGCGTACGACTTCTTCAAGATTGATTTCCTCCTGTTTCATTGGCACCTGTTTTTGCTCGACCCGAGAAAGCTCGAGAATATCATTAACCAAAATCTCTAAACGTTTCGACTCCTTATAGATGATTTCCAAAAATTGTTTTGTCGTGACCGGATCCTCCATGGCACCATCCAGGAGCACTTCTGCAAATCCTTTTAAGGCTGTAACAGGGGTTCTTAGTTCATGGGAAGCATTCGAAACAAAATCTGTCCGAACTTTTTCCAATCGGCGTATTTGCGTAATATCATATAAAAGAACGATTATTTGTTGCCCCATGATGTTGGGAACAATCATGGTATTGACATCTAATATACGATCTTGAGGGTGATAAATATAGATTTCCTCATGTTTATTTTGGTGGTCTTGATAGGTTTGTTGAATAATTTGAACGAGACCATAACTTTTCGTCATTTCCAGGAAAGTGTGTCCCAATAAACGATCATCAATACCTAAAATTTCATGTGCAGCTGGGTTCATCATTTGAATTTGCTGTCTATGATCCAATAAGACTACACCGATCACTAACCTATCTACCAAAACTGTCAGCCGCTCATTCGACTGAATAATTTCCCGATTCTTGGATTCCAGATTTTCGGCCAGCTGATTAACGGTATCGCCTAGTTCTGCAACTTCCGGGTAGTCGATACCTATGTAATGATTGGAATAATCACCATCTGAAATACCTTCAATGACGTTAGAGATTCCTTTTAATGGTTTCGATATCCGATTCGATAAGTAGTAAGCAATAAATCCCGCCATCAAGATAGCGACAAAGCTAAACACGAAAACGGATCGAATGAGCGCATTTTTCAGTCCATCCAAATCGCGCAATTCATGTGTTAAACGTAAAATACCTACTTGTTCCTCATTACCATTAAATAATGGAACTGCCACTCGGAATTCGCTGTTGCCTGCTGTGTTCTTAACAATACCGCTGGTACCACGATCAGCGCCTTCGATAACACGACGGATTTCCCTTGTATTAGCTTGATTTTCAACAGAAGAGTAATAGGCATTAGAAGAGTAAATTAATTTACCCGAATTGTTGATAAAAGCTATGTCGTCCTCTTCTTCTAAAAAAAACTGCAAGGAATCCAGATGTGTAACAGCCGTTTGGACATTCTTGGCCTCGCTTAAAAACCCGCGCTCCATTATTTCCGCTAAGGTTTCGCCATGCCGCACGACTTCCGCTGTCATTGTTTCACTAGTGACTCTATACACCAATTGATTGGTATAAAAAACTACTCCCATTGACAGGAGTAGAAAGAGTCCAATGAAGATGGCCATAAATTGATTTGTAAATTTGCGCATTATTTTGATTCCTCAAATTTGTAGCCAAAGCCTCTTACCGTTTTTATATATTGTGGTTTTTTGGTATCTTCTTCAATTTTTTCGCGTAAATGACTGATATGGACATCCACAATCCGTGTTTCACCTGCATAATCAAAGTTCCAAATGGCATTCAATAACTGTTCACGACTTAAAATACGGTTCGCTCTTTTTGCCATGTAAAGCAAGAGTTCAAATTCTTTTGGAGTGATGTCAATCACTTCACCTCTAACTTGAACTTCATATAAGTCTGGAAAAATAATGATTTCGCCTATTTCCACTTTTTCTTCTTTTATTACTTCATTTTCTAAAGCGACTTGCTCTGCCGTTTCATCTGAAGAATCACTATTTTGAAGATTTCCCGTGCGGCGTAAGATGGCTTTCATCCGAGCCAAAACTTCACGTGGGCTGAATGGTTTTGTCATGTAATCATCCGCGCCCAACTCCAGACCAATAATTTTTTCCAACTCGTCATTTTTAGCGGTGAGCATTAATATCGGTGTTTTGATTTTTTCTTGGCGCAGTCGTTTACAAATATCCATGCCATCCATCGAAGGCAACATCAAGTCGAGAATAATGAAGTCAAAAGATTGGCTCATCGCCAAATCATAGCCTTCCTTGCCGTCATGAGCTGTAATGACTTCATAACCATTTTTTTCTAGGTTATAAGACAGCAAAATAACAATGGATTCCTCATCATCCACAACTAAAACTTTTTTCATCTCGTCCTCCTGAAATCATTCTAATATATCCTTCTCATTCTCATTCTATCATTATGAAGGATAATTGAAAAGTTAACAAAAAATCGACATTGCTGTCGAAAGCAATGCCGATTGTATATAAAACATTATACTTTTAAGAAACGTGTCATGGAAAGTACTGATCCGATTGAGCCTAACAGCACCCCGACACCCACTAAACCTAAACCAAGGTAATAGATAAATGGTGCCGGTGATAACAAACCGAAATTCGAGCCGATTAAGTATTGGGTTCCCAGATCATACAAGAATCGGTATACAAAAATCAGAATGCCTGTTGGGATTAAAGCCCCAACCAATCCGATTACTGCTCCTTCAATCAAGAATGGCCAACGAATATAGCTGTTCTTGGCTCCCACCAGTCGCATAATTTCAATTTCCGTACTACGCGAGAAAATGGTAATCCGGATTGTATTTGAAATCAAGAAAACTGCAATCAGCAACAGACCGATAATGATAACCAAGCCAATAGTCCGCATCGTCGCAATTGTATCAAATAGTTTTTCTGCCGTTGTTCCACCGTATTCGACTTTTGAAACATACTCCAGTTTTTCAGCAGCTGCTGCTACTTCACCTGTTTGTTCCGGCACTTTCGTGCTCAAAATATATACATCATGCAAAGGATTGTCATCCCCGCCGAACAAATTAAATTCTTCGCCGTAGCTACCAATTAATTTATTCAATTCTTCATCGCGCGTTGAATACGTTAATGTTTCAACATTCGGGATTTGTTCTAGTTGTTCTTTTAAAGTTTCTTTATTTTCCTCTTCTGCCGCCAAGTCAATAAACACACGCACGCTTACATCGTTCTCGACATCACTTGCGAGTTTATTTACGTTAAAGAGGATTGCTATAAATGAACCCACTAAGATTAATGTCATTGCAACAGCACTTATTGCTGCCACAGACATCCACCCATTCCGAAAAAGACTCTTGAATGCATCGCGAATGTGACGTCCCATGGTTCTAAATTTCATAGCCATACTCTCCTTCTAATTGATCTCTTACAATGCGGCCATTTTCAACCGCCAACACACGGTGCTTAATATCATTAACGATTTGGCTATTATGTGTCGCCATCAAGATGGTCGTACCTTGTGAATTGATCTCATCCAATATATTCATGATTTCCAAAGATGTGTCAGGATCCAAGTTACCTGTCGGTTCATCGGCAATCAAAATTCCTGGCATATTAACAATAGCCCGTGCAATTGCAATCCGTTGTTGTTCCCCACCGGATAATTCCGTCGGGAACATACGCGCTTTATGTTTTAACTTCACAAGATCCAAAACCTCGAAGACGCGCTTTTCAATTTGTTTTGGTGTTTTCTCTACAACTTCCATTGCATAGGCAATGTTCTCAAAAACTGTCAAGCGTGGTAATAATTTAAAATCCTGGAAAACAACGCCAACATAACGGCGTAGCATTGGAACATCACGTTCTTTTATTTTCATTAAATCAAATTTACCGATTTTAATAGAGCCACTTGTAGCTTTTTCTTCACGGTAAAGCATTTTAATAAAAGTAGATTTCCCTGCCCCACTTGGTCCAACTATATATACGAATTCGCCTTGATCAATTTTCACGCTAAGATCATTTACTGCCGTTACGCCATTTTTGTAAACTTTT
Source organism: Jeotgalibaca sp. A122 (assembly GCF_052266715.1). Taxonomy (NCBI): domain Bacteria; kingdom Bacillati; phylum Bacillota; class Bacilli; order Lactobacillales; family Carnobacteriaceae; genus Jeotgalibaca; species Jeotgalibaca sp. A122. The sequence continues at coordinate 84,268 of NZ_JBQPRB010000004.1, forward strand.
GAGACATTTACCATCTCAATCATGTAATCACCTATCTTTTTATTTTTGGCTGAACAATATTCCTAAAAAAAATCCCCAAACAAGATGTTTGCGGGAATTAAACAGTGGTTGACTTTATCTCTTCGGTACGCCAAATCATTATAGCACGTTCGCTCATTATTGCTGTTTTAGTTTGGTTACATTTATATTTCAAAATATGACAGTTTTTTGAAGCGGATTCTTGAAAATTAATATTGAAGGCAGACCAGAATATGAATTCCCGTCTGCCTGTCCCAGTATCTTATTGTTCGTCGTTTGTAATGTTCATCTTCAAGAATGCATCAATAAATGGATCTAAATCGCCATCCATCACTCCTTGTACATTGCCGGTTTCATGATTGGTACGGTGGTCTTTGACCATTGAATACGGGTGGAAAACATAGGAACGTATTTGAGAACCCCAACCGATTTCTTTTTGTTCGCCCCGAATCGCTGCCAATTCTTTTTCCCGCTCTTCTTCTTGTAACTGGAATAACTTAGCTTTCAGCATTCCCATTGCTGTATCGCGGTTTTGGAATTGGGAACGTTGCGCCTGGCTTTGAACGGCGATACCTGTTGGGATATGCGTAATCCGAATGGCAGACGAGGTTTTGTTAATATGTTGCCCCCCAGCCCCACTTGCCCGGTAAGTATCTACCCGAATGTCATCTGGGTTTACTTCAATCTCTGCATTATCGGCTGCAATTTCCGGCATGACATCGATTGAACAAAACGACGTATGTCTTCTTCCTGCTGAATCGAACGGTGAGATACGAACCAATCGGTGAACACCCCGTTCAGATCTTAAATACCCATAAGCATTCAGACCTTTTATAAGAAGCGTCACACTCTTAATACCTGCTTCATCACCCGCTTGATAATCCAGCGTCTCAACTGTAAAGCCTTTTTTCTCCGCCCAACGGGTAAACATGCGGTATAACATGCTTCCCCAATCTTGGGATTCAGTTCCACCAGCTCCCGGGTGTATTTCCAGGATGGCGTTGTTTTTATCGTGCGGTCCATTCAATAACATCGTTAGCTCGTAACTATTTAAAGCTTCTTCGTATTCTTCGACTCTTTCTTCCAGTTCCTCTTCAAAACCGGATTCAGGGTCTTCTTTTACCATTTCATACATGACTTGCAGATCTTCCTGCAAAGCCGCCAATTTTTTGAATGTTTCATAAACAGACTTTAGTTGATTGGAAGCATTAATGACGTCTTGAGCTGCGTTGGAATCATCCCAAAAACTTGGATCCAGCATTTGGTCTTCATATTCTGCAATATCTGCTTCGAGTGCCTCTAAGTCAAAGAGACCTCCCAAAGCTTTGGATTTTCTCTTCTGATGTTTCCAGGAATGCTTTTACTTCACTTAATTCCATGGTATTCCTCCTATTTTTTATTCAACAAGAAGGGCTAGAAATCATTTTCCAGCCCTTCCACATTTTATAAGCCTTCATCGGATGCTTTTACTTTTCAGTCTCGTCTTGCTCCGGCGTTTCTTTTTTTACATCCATTGCTGCTTTTTGAGCACGTAATTTTTCCATTTGTTGCGCCATCATCATTTGACGCATTTGCATGGCCGCCATTTGTGCACGTTTGATTTGTTCCGTTTTTTCACTCGCTCCCGCTTCACTTTCACGAACAGCGCGAATGTCAGAACTTGCTCCTACTGATTCACGTTTCAGATTTTGACGGATTTCTGATTTCATCACAATACGTGTTACATCATAATCAATAGACGCAATCATCTCTTGGAATCGATTGTAACCTTCCGTTTGATATTCAGTCAGTGGATTGTTTTGAGCGTATGAACGTAGTCCAATTCCTTGACGCAGTTCATCCATGTTACTGATATGCTCTGTCCACTTTTGATCCACAACACGTAAAATGACAACTTTTTGGAATTCCAGCAATTGGTCTGCACTTAGTTGTTTTTCTTTCGCTTCGTAAACATTTTTTGCTCGGTTGGTCAAATCTTCTTTAATTTCAACAGCAGATTTACCTTTCAACTCTTCTTCAGTGATTGAATCAGGATGAACCAATACACTACCAGCGAAGTCATGGATTGCTTTAAGATTCCATGTTTCTTTATCGCCTTGTGTATGTGTTTCAACCATGCGATTAATGGTACGTTCAATCATATTGACTGTTACGGTACGCAAATCTTTTGTTTCCGTGATAATATCCAGACGTTGGCCATAGATAATTTCACGTTGCTCTCGCATAACCTCATCATATTCCAAAACATTTTTACGTGTGTCGTAGTTATTGCCCTCTACACGTTTTTGAGCTGATTCAACTTGACGCGAAAGCATTTTACTTTGAATCGCCATATCATCGCCTTCACCATCCATGTTCAAGCGACTCCAGACTTGTTGAATCCGGTCAGAACCAAAACGTTTCATCAAATCATCTTCTAATGAAAGATAGAATTGTGATTCACCCGGATCCCCTTGACGACCAGATCGTCCCCGTAATTGGTTATCGATACGACGGGATTCATGACGTTCGGTACCAATAACTGCTAAACCGCCCACTTCTCTCACGCCAGGTCCTAATTTAATATCTGTACCACGCCCAGCCATGTTAGTAGCAATCGTAACTGCACCACGTTGGCCTGCATTGATGACGATTTCCGCTTCTTTGAAGTGATTTTTCGCATTCAAGACTTCATGCGGAACACCTTCTTCTTTCAATAGACGGGAAAGCAATTCAGACGTTTCGATTGCAACGGTACCAACCAAGACCGGTTGTCCTTTTTCGTGACGATTTTTAATGTCTTGTGCGACTGCTTTGTATTTGCTCTTCAGGTTTGGATAGAGTAAATCAGCATAGTCTTGACGGATAATCGGTTTGTTAGTAGGGATTTGAATAACTTCCATATTGTAAATCTCACGGAATTCTTCTTCCTCTGTTTTTGCCGTACCTGTCATACCAGATAGTTTTGAATACATCCGGAAGTAGTTTTGGAACGTAATAGTTGCCATTGTTCGGGATTCATTTTGAATTTCTACGTTTTCTTTGGCTTCGATCGCTTGATGAAGTCCATCTGAATAACGACGACCTTCCATAATACGGCCTGTAAATTGGTCGACGATTTGAACTTTGCCTTCATTAACCACATAATCCACATCGCGAATCATGATAAAGTTTGCCCGCAAAGCTTGATCCAAATGATGGACCAGTTTTGTATTGTCAACATCGTATAGGTTATCAACGTGGAATGTTTTTTCTGATTTTTCAATTCCTGTGTCAGTCAAGGCGATCGATTTAGAAGTTAGGTCAATTGTGTAGTCTTCTTCTTCTTTCAAGCCTTTAACAAAGAAATCTGTCCGGTTGTAAAGGGCTGTTGATTTTTCAGCTTGTCCGGAAATAATCAAAGGTGTACGCGCCTCGTCGATTAAGATTGAATCGACCTCATCCACTACTGCAAAATTTAACGGACGTTGAACCATTTGATTGCGATAAACGACCATGTTATCACGCAAGTAGTCAAAGCCTAGTTCGTTGTTGGTACTATATGTAATATCAGCATTATAAGCTTCACGCTTTTCTTCAGAAGATTTCCCTGCGACGTTTAACCCTACAGTAAGACCAAGGAAACGGTATAACTCACCCATTTCAACCGCGTCACGACTGGCTAAGTATTCATTGACTGTGACAACATGTACACCATCACCTGAAATTGCATTCAAATAGACCGGCATCGTCGCCGTCAAGGTCTTACCTTCACCAGTTTTCATTTCTGCAATATTACCTTTATGCAAGGTAATACCACCCATCAACTGCACTTTATATGGATATAGTCCCAGAACACGTTTTGCCGCTTCTCTTACTACTGCAAAAGCTTCAGCGAGTAATTGATCTAATGTTTCTCCTTTTTGGTAACGTTCCTGAAATTCAGTTGTTTTTGCTTTTAATTCCTCGTCACTCAAAGCAGCCATTGTATCAGCTAAGGCAATGATTTTGTCTGCTTGTTTTTCTAAACTTTTAATTTCTGCTTTATCGTTTTCGAATAATCGTTTCAAAAAGTTGGCCATCCTAAATCTCCTCTAATTCTGAATTCTATGTTTAGTAGTACTTGTCTGATACAAATCCCTATCAGGAATGCTTGCACTTCACGCATCTTACTCATTTTAGCATTAATAACAGGGTTTTTGTACTCTTTTATACTAATTCATAGCCAAAAAAGGCTAGGACGGTTAGTCCTAGCCTTTAGAAATGTGGTTCTAGAATATTAAGTGTTGATGGCCCATGGCCCTTTTGTGAAAATACAAAGAGACAAATGAATTTTTCCGTTAAAATGAAGGTATCGAGTCTTTATTTTAGGGAGGAAATTCATTTGTCTCATAAACATTCTATATTAAATCTGCTGGGAATAAAAGATAAAAATATTAAAGTGACGGATAAGGATTGGCTGAAGGAAGAAGTTAGAAATGGCCTGCATTGCAAAATCATCTCCGCCAAGCTGACCTTTACACCAGAGGCTTGTAAGTGCTGTGGCTGCGTAAATGAGGGATCGATAGTCAAAAATGGGACAAAACTGACTCATCCTTTACTCCTCGATATGGCGGGATGTCCCGCTTACTTGGAACTGAAGAAACAACGATTCTTATGCCGGGAATGTGGTCAAACGTTTATTGCGGAAACGACTATCGTTAAAAAACGTTGCCATATCACGAATGATGTGAAGCGTTCTATCGCCGTCCAAGGGACGAGGAACATATCTGAAAAGGATATTGCGCTTGAACACCGTGTTTCCAATAACACCGTCAAAAGGGTTTTTGGAGATTTTTATGATACATTCCGCCAAGTCTATACCCATCTTCCTGAGAACATGGCGATTGATGAATTTAAGAGCGTAAAAAGCGCCGAGGGGGCAATGAGCCTGATTATTTGTGATTCTGACAACAAGAAAATTTTTGATATTCTGGAGGATCGTCGAAACAAATCAATCATTGATTACTTTATGCGTTTTCCACAAGAACAACGAGCGAAGGTCAAGACGGTCGTAGTGGACCTTTACGGTCCTTATCAAAAACTGTTTCAGGACCTCTTTCCTCAGGCAGCGTTGATCATTGATCGTTTTCACATTGTCACACAGGTGAACCGGGCTCTCAATATGGCACGTGTCAGTTTTATGAATACCCTGAAGAAATCAAAAGACTTAAAGGCTAATCGAGATTACAGGAAGCTGAAGAAATACTGGAAATTAATCCTGAAAAAGGAAGAGACATTGAATAGCACCGAATACCGTTATCACCGGCTTTTTAAGGGGCTCATGACGGAGAGGGGAATTATTGACTATCTCCTCTCTTTGGACGAGGGATTGCGCCTTAATTATAACGCCTACCAAACCATCATCTTCACGGTTAATCACCGGAAACCAAAGCTGTTCAGCTCTTTCATTCATGAAAAACAACAGGGGCTGACGGTCAAAATGGACCGGGCTTTGAAGACATTCCGCCAATCCGAAAAAGCAATTATCAATGCACTGAACTATGATTACTCGAACGGCTTAGTGGAAGGAATCAATAACAAAATCAAGGTTATTAAGCGGACAGCCTATGGCTATCGTAACTTTTCTAGTTTCCGTAACCGCATCTTTATTGAATATAAATTGCTAGAAATAAAAACAGCAGCTTAGGAACCGTTCGGTTCCCAGCTACTGCTTCATAGATTGTGAATTTTAACCTTCATTCAATCGGAAAAATACACTATCAACACTTCTTGACAAAGAGCCAGAAATGTTTTATTAAGGGATTAAGCATTGTCTGTTTCGATTAATCCGAACTTACCATCTTTACGACGGTAGACAATACTTGTTCCGTTCGTTTCAGAATCTTCGAAAATGAAGAAATTATGTCCTAACATGTTCATTTGTAGAACTGCTTCTTCACTGTCCATTGGTTTCAGTGAAATGCGTTTTGTTCTAACAATTTCTAATTGACCATTATTTTCATCAAGGTCTTCTTCAATCGCAGAAGGTACTGACGCTGGCGTAAATCCTTTTTCGCGTGATTTACGATTAATTTTAGTCTTATATTTACGAACTTGGCGTTCTAGTTTATCGACTACCAAGTCGATGCTTCCATATAAATCGATTGAAGTTTCTTCAGCACGCAATACTAAGTATGGTAGAGGAATCGTTACTTCTACTTTCGCAGTTTTATCAGTGTAAACTTTCAAGTTTACGTGTGCCGTTGCTTCCGGCACATTATCAAAAAACTTCTCCAGTTTGCTGAGTTTTTTCTCTGCATACTCACGAATTGCTGGTGTAACCTCGATATTTTCTCCTCGGACATTGTATCTAAACATAGTGCTCTCTCCTTTCGTCTGATTCATCATCAGAAAAGACTCCTATGGACCACTCATAGGGATTCTTTAATACCATTATAATGTAAGCGTTAAAATTTTACAATCGATTCCATTTAATTATCTTCCTATGGAAAATGAAGAAATCGCAGTGAATCCCGCTTCCCATAATAATTCTTTTGCATGTATTAATGTACGTCCTGTCGTATAAATATCGTCGAACAATAACAAAGACTTGGAATGATCTACTGATAACTCATTAAGTTGGAATGGTTGACCCGTCTGCATTCGTTCCATACGGTTCTTTTCGGACTGTTTTTTGTCCCGGGACACATTCGAAATTAAATTTACATAGGGAATTCCTGCATACTTTAACAATTCTTCACACTGATTAAATCCCCGATTATCCATACTCGCTTTCGAACTAGGCATTGGGACGACAACAGCGTCTTTGTGTTTCCGATAAAATCCCTGCAACGGGTCCGCCATTATTCTCGCATAGCGTGTATCACCTTGGAACTTATAAACTTGCATCCAATTTTTTAAGACATCATCATAGCGAAAAAAGGCTTCATGGGTGACCAAACCATCAACTACCTTTTCTTTCCATTTGATACAATCTCTACAATCCGACATGTCGTCTTGAAGGCGAGAACACCCTGGACATGCCTGATTCCGGTGAATTTCTTGAAATAATTGTGTGCAGCGTTCACATATACAGGACTCTTTATAAGGTTTAAAGGAAACGATTTTAGCTAAAGTCAGCGAATCCTGAATCCCGCGATTACAAATCAGGCAACGTCCCATGTAATAACCCCTTCTCCCTAGCTTGTTGGTTCATCGTTTTAATCTGGGAGACCGCATGCTTTATGGCCTTCGTCTTTCCGTAATGGCCAAACCACACCATCCCTGTCGGGAAGTCTCTATGTCGTCCCGCCCGACCGGCAATCTGGACCAGCGAGGCTTCGGTAAAAACCCTGTCTTCCGCTCCGATTACCAGCACATCAATATCGCGAAAAGTAACCCCCCTTTCAAGAATTGTGGTGGTAAGGAGGAGGGTATATTTTTCTTCACGCATTTCCTTAACTTTTTTAACGCGTTCCGGGTCTTCAGCTGATACAGAGGTAAACGTCATTTCCGGATATAAATCATGCAGCCATTTTTCTAATTCCAGCATTAAACCAATATGGGGCAGGAACAATAAAAAGCGACGTTTTTGATGAACAGCTTTGTCGATTAATTTTATTAATGGTGAACGCCTTTGACGCTTGCGAATAGCTTTGCGCCAGTCACCCAGCCACTTCGTTGTCACTTCAGGCAAGGGATAACCATGGTAACGAGCGGGAAGAACTGTAGCAGGAAGTTCTCCTTTTTTTACTTGCAGTTGCATCATACGAGGCGGAGTAGCCGTCAAATAAAGCAATGCACTGTTATGCTTTCGTGCTTTTTCAGCCCCAAAATGAAGAGCCAGATTATTATGGTAGGGAAATGAATCTACTTCGTCGATGATCAATAAATCAAATGCTTCTTTGAAGCGTAAAAGTTGATGCGTCGTCGCAATGGTCAGAGGGGTATAATGATAAACTTCCTCCATGCCTCCATAAAGTAAAGCGATTGGGATATCCCGAAAAGCCGCCTGTAACCTCGGAGCCAACTCCAGACAAACATCGATTCGAGGAGACGCAATGCAAACCCGGCCTTGTGCCAACAAACAACGGGCTATTCCCTGGAAAATCATTTCCGTTTTCCCCGATCCTGCCACTGCCCAAATTAAGCGTATTTCTTTTTGATACCAAGTTTTGACAATGGCTTCAGAGGCACGTTGTTGTTCAGGAGATAGCACTCCTTCCCAGACCAATGGCGTCTCACTTAATTTATTAAATGCATTTGTTTCCGGTAAAGAATACAAGTGCGTACATTTTTTAAGCTTTCCCATATTGAGGCATACCGAACAATAGAAGCAGTCTGTTCCACACGTACAAGGTCCCATAATGAACATAGCTTCATCATGGGTTCCACAGCGTTGGCATTGCCAAGCATTATTAATTCTTAAAAAAGCCGGGCGTATCAATGCAGTCCCGGGTATGTCGCTTTCGCTTGGCCATTCTTTCATACTAATTTCCCGTCCGAATAATAATTGATCCATCCACTCAACTCCTCTCACATATATATATGCAAAAAAAGGCGAAAAGTTTTATTTTGGTCAATTTTTTTAAATTTAAAAAAGAGAATGAGCCTTTTGGCCCACCCTCTTTCCTATGGCTCTATCATTTATTGTGTTGGTAGTCATCATCTCGAAATCCCGTAGGACGGAGTGGTTGCTTGTGGACGTGTCAAGGATGCAACGCGAAACTAGGGACCGTTGGCGCTTCAGCGTCTACGAGCCCTTTGAGGCTTGCAAGCCGAAGGGCATTTCCTTAACAACACCAAATACCAAAATTTTTTCCTATCTAGTCGTATCTTCTGTCCAAGTTATCCCTAAGGCACCTTCGCCTAAATGCGTTCCAATCACAGGACCAAAATAGCTGATTTCACAATGAATATCTGGGTATTTAGCCTTGACTTCTCTTACAAGAGCCTCTGCACTTTCCAATCGATTGGCATGAATAACAGTCACAATCAACGGGTATTCAACGCTCTCAACATCGCTGGCCAATAAATCCAGTATCAATTGTAACGCTTTTTTCTTAGTCCGGATTTTTTCAAATACCGTAATTTTTTTATCATTGAAATGTAAAATTGGTTTGATTTTCAGCATTGAACCGACTAAAGCGGCGCCTCCAGAAAGACGTCCCCCTTTTTGAAGGTTAATTAAATCATCCACCATAAAATATGCTTTCGTACGTGCTTTCAGTCTCTTCACACGTGCCACAATTTCTTCCGCATCCATACCTTTTTTAGCAAGCCGTGCTGCTTCCAATACTAGTCTCGCTTGTGGGTAACAACTGATTTCTGAATCCACTGTATAAAGGGGGCACGAAGGAAATTCATCTCTTAAAGTACTCACACTTTGATAGGTCCCACTGATTCCTGATGAAAGATGAATAGAAATAATTGCATCATATTCAGAAGCCAAACGCTTAAACAGTTCATAAGTTTCACCAATAGCTGGTTGTGAACTAGAAGGAAATGTCGTTGTATTTTGGACTTTTTCATAAAATTCTGTTGCAGATAGATCTATATCTTCACGATATGATTTCCCATCTATAGTAACCAATAAAGGGAGCATGAATATATCTTGTTCGTCCAAAAGACTTTTCGGTATATATGCTGTACTGTCTGTAACAATTGCCGTTTTCATAAACTGTTCCTTCCTACTTCTGTAATTGCGCACGCCTCTTTAAACCATTAATGGATGCTTCTTTGTCTGTAAAATGATACACCCTTCCATCAGTATCATAGTAACGGGTATCATTGCCGCGACCCATCATTAAAATAATATCGCCAGGTTCAGCCATTTCAACGGCCTTGTAAATCGCTTCAACGCGATTTTCATAATAAGCAAAGTTTGTAGCACCTTCAGGAATGCCAGGTTTCATCATTTCCCAGATTTCAGCTTGATTTTCACCCATTGTCTCATCTGCAGTCAAAAAAGAAAAATCAGACAGTTCAATCCCGATATTAGTCATAATAGGCCGTTTTTCAAACTCTCTTTTCCCTGCACAGCCAAATACTGAGATAACTCTGCCCTTGGCAATATTTTTTACTGTTTCCAATACTTTCTCCATCGCATCAGGTGAGTGAGCATAATCGACATAAAGACTGATATCCTCTTCCTTAGCAACAAGTTCCATCCGACCAGAAACAACGAGTAAAGATGGAATCGTAGCTACAATCTCTGTTAAAGAATAACCCAGTGCAAATACGGCTGCCATTCCTGCCAATACGTTTGAAACGTTATATTGTCCCACTAAGTTGGAATGGACAGAATAAGACTCGTTTTGATAAATGAGATCAAACGTTGTATGCGATTCCTGATAGACAATATTCGAAGCATAAAAATCACTATTGGAATCAAGAACACTGTAAGACAGTACTTCTCCCACGGTTGCTTCACGATATTCAGCATATGTATGATCGTCTTTATTCAAAACAGCTACTTTATTTGTTTTGTAACTGTTACCCAACTGCGCAAAAAGTAATTTTTTGGCAGCTCGGTAAGCCTCCATGTTCTGGTGCAATTCCATATGTTCATGAGTCAAATTCGTCATGACAGCAACATCATAGTCAACTCCCCATACACGGCCTTTAACAAGCGCTTGCGAGGAAACCTCCATCGCACAAACGGCAACGTTCTTTTCATTCATCTCTTGGAAAACGCGTTGCAAGGTAATGCTATCCGGTGTTGTATTGATTGTAGGAATAAATGTATCGTTGATTTTTATTCCCACTGTTCCAATGACACCCGACCCTAATTGGAGTCCTTTTAAAATGGCTTCAATAATATAAGTGGTTGTGGTTTTCCCGTTTGTACCCGTGATACCAATCATTTTTAATTGGTCACTTGGGTAACCATAGAAAGCATTTGCCAACATAGCCATTGCTTTCGTAGTATCACTAACATAGATAACAGGAATATTACTAATAATTGGTTTACGTGCGACAATTGCAATTGCGCCTTTTTCGATTGCCCTGTCTACATAGTCATGAGCATCAAAATTTGCACCCTCAATACAAATAAATACATCGCCTTCTTCAACTTCGCGTGTATCTTGGGTAATTTTATTTATTTGCGTTTCGGGAAAAGTACCTATCACATGCTTGAATTTAATATGGTTGAATAATTGTTCTAAATTCAAGATAACACCTCTCCTACTACTTTAATTTTAATTAGTCAAAAATCATTATACATGACCTGTCAATAAATAGTCACGCCTTACTGCATGTTTTAGAATTTCTTATGATAGAATAGATACAAAATTCATTCTGGAGGAGGCCACCTAGTTGTTAAAATCTTATTATACCATTGCTGAAAATGGGGAGTATGAAATTATTATTCGGGGTTCACGCTTTATTTGTACGTTGGAACGTGTAGACACAGAAGACGATGCCAAAGCTTTTGTTCAGCGCATAAAAAAAGAACATTGGAAAGCAACACATAACTGTTCTGCCTATCTCATTGGTGATTTGGATGAAGTTCAGCGGGCTCATGATGACGGCGAACCATCCGGTACTGCTGGTGTCCCTATGTTGGAGGTTCTCAAGAAGAACGATTTGAAATATGTTGCGGCCGTGGTTACGCGATATTTTGGTGGAACCAAATTAGGGGCGGGTGGATTGATTCGTGCTTACAGCAAATCTGTATCATCTGCCCTGAAGGAAATTGGCATTGTGGAACGTGCCATTCAAGTCCCGGTATCTTGTACGGTTAGCTACTCTGCTTCTGGTAAGTTAGAAAATAATCTCCTTCAATCTACCTACACTGTTATTGATACTACTTATACGGATCAAGTTACTTTTACAGTCGGTATTCCTACAGATAATGTTGAGATTTTCCAAGCTGAAATGATTGATTTCATGAACGGAAATATCAGCTTTGAAATGGGTGAACCGCAATACGTCGAACGTCGTTTATCAGAAATTGCGGATGATGAATGGGGTGAAGACGAAGATTAACACAAAAAAGAGGCTGTCTAGGATTGGCTTTTAATATCCTTGGCAACCTCTTATTTAGTTTGTTTAGTGTTCCTTTTGAGCCGTCGAAGCAAACGTCGAAGCGGTGTTTTTTCACTATCAAGTAAGTTGAAAGATTCAATAAACAGCATCACTCCAAAAATTAAACCAAGAAGCAAAATGATCGTCCCCAATAAAGATGAAATTGGAAACAATAAGGCGATTAACGAAAAGATGATTCCCATCGCATAAATAAACAAAACAGCTTGCCGGTGGGTAAAACCTAATCGCAATAGCCTGTGATGAAGATGACCCCAATCCTTCTTACTGACGGATTTTTTCTTAAGTAATCTTCGAAAAATTGCGGCTACAGTATCAGTCAAGGGAACGCCTAAAATAGCGATAGGAATGATTAATGAAACAAAAGTGGCTTGCTTAAGGCCATTTAATGAAAGGGTTGCGATCATGAACCCAATAAACAAAGCCCCGGTATCTCCAAGAAAGATTTTTGCTGGATAGAAATTATGCGGCAAGAAGCCCAACAACACAGCTACTAGCAAAAAAACCAGCACGACCATTGCATTGTTGGCCGAATTAGTGAAGAAATAGCTTACCAATCCCATGGTCACCAAGGAAATAATCCCCGTTCCCGTTGCCAACCCATCCAGCCCATCCATCAGATTCATCGCATTCGTAATCCCTACAATCCAGAGCATCATGATAAGATAACTAATTTCCTGAAACTCGATAGTACCCAGGAACGCGATGGTGAAGTGGTCCAAACGAATATCTGTGAAGAAGTAATAGATATTCGCACCCAACAAGATGCCGGCCAACTTCTGCCAAGGCTTCAACTCAACTTTATCGTCAATAATACCCGTTAGGACAATAACTGTAGAACTAGCAACCATTGCCCCAATATCCGCTATCTGGTTCTCGCTGGGAATCCCCAGAAAATAAATCAACCAGTAAACCAAGAAGATGCAAATGCCACCCATTGTCGGAATCGGTTTATTATGAATCTTCTTACTGGAAGGTCTATCTACCCAGTTTGCTTTAATGGCCACTCGCCGGAAAGCATGCGTTGCTAGATAACTCAAAAACAACGCTATCATAAATACAATTAAAAAACGCCAAAAGAACCGCATTTGTCACCTCATTTCATTTATAGTTGATTAGTCCCCTAAGGTAAAGAAACCCATTTTTTCCAACTGTCTTGACCCTGTTGTTGTATCATACATCACCCAATCATATTCCTTCAAGATAGCTTGTGAAGACACCGGAAGCTCTTCCCGCGTTTGGACAAAACTGCCATCCGGCAAATAATACATGCCTTTTTCAAACGCTGGAACCTCATTTCTCATCGTCATCATTAATGCGTCAAAAGGTGTTATTTTGGTATCTGTTGCTTCCCAAAGTTCAGTCATGAAGTAGATGGGACTAATAATGTCCCATTTCTTTTGCTCAGATAATTCATTCCCAAAAACGATAACAGGAGTGCGACTAAGCAAATCTCCACTCTGTTGTTTGAATGACTCGTCAAAGATACTTGGCCAGTGGTCACCCCAGAACACCACCACTACCGGTTCATCCATTTCCTGGATGGCTGTGAATAGTTTTTCTAAAGCGTGATCACTTTCAATCAAAGCTTGATGGTACTGGTTAATTTCTTCCTTCACAAATCCTGTATTCAGATGGTTTGGAAATGTTTCATACTTCCCTTGGAATGGCGAATGATTTTGCATCGTTACAAGATGGACAAAATCATAGGATTCGCTTTCCTGCATCCGTTCAACTATTTCTTTATAAGCCGCGTCATCAGAAATATATGGATTCGTTCCAATCCTACCCGTATTTACCATTGTTTCATCATAATAGAACGCTTCAAAACCCAACATTTTGTAATTATCCCGCCGTTTATACATGGATGTATCAAAAGGATGGATAGCAAACGGATAATGCCCCTCCTCTTTTAAACGCGAAACTATGGAAGGAAATGAGGACATTTTTGGAAGAAATTGTGTGAAAGGCGTAGAAATATTTGCTGCGAAAGGCTCCATGGAGTAGCCAGTCAAAGCTTCGAACTCAATATTTGCAGTCCCACCTCCATATCCTTGTGACAACATACTGCCACTACGCGTCTGGTTCGCCAGTTGTCTAGTAAACGGAATCGGGTCAAACGAAGCATCAGCTCTATCTAAAGATAACGGATCCGCAAAACTCTCGTTCATAATATAGATAATATTTGCATCAACATTCGCGTTTTTCCTTGTCGCATTAATCTTCTCAGCTTTTTTTTGATATTTTAAAAACAAAGCTTCCAACTCAGTGGTATCCATGCCAACGGGCTTAACCATTGGATCTGATGGTAGATTGTAGAGAAACCCTGCCACAAATCCTGTATTATAATAGTTCATTTTTTGACTATAAGGAATCCAAGTAGCCGTTCGATCATATGCACGTTTTACGAGATTCCCCTCTTCTTGAAACTGAAATAAGTAATACAACCCCACACTTGTCGTCCCAAGGAGCAAGATGCGGCTCAATATACCGATTTTCACATGCTCTTTACGAAAAAGCCAGACCAACCAGATAACGATGAGCACTATAACGCCTAGCAAAAGGAGAACAACAATCGGCGGTAACATTTTCAATAGGAAATCCACTTCGAATATCATCTTAAAATCTGCTGGATACAAGGGTTCATCTCTTTGGCTCATTTTTTCATAAGTAATGAACCCCGTTAATGCTGAGCTTCCAATCATGATTAAATTTACAACTTTGGCATTATTTAAAAGGGCCCAGAGCCAAAGCGCGGGTACCATTAATACCATCCAACTGAGAAAAAATTTTTCAGTATGCCATAAAAACGTAAAATTAATGACTAAATCCATTCTTAAATCGTTTTGGAACCACTGCAATAACAATTGGCTGATAAAGGTAGTAAAAATGATTGAGAGAACTTGACGTAATACTTTGGCTTTATGGTGGTCACCAAAGAGGAATGGCAACCGTTTTGTTAAACGCTCTTTCAACGCCTGACCACTCCTTATTTGTTATTTTTTCCAAAAGTCATCATATACGGTAATCGGCAAGTGACGTTTATGGCGTGTTTTGATAAACCAACTTTCGATTTTTTCAGCATCCCTATCCAGGACTTCTTTTCCTTCCAGATAATCATCGATTGCTTGATAAGATACACCTAGAGCAACCTCGTCCGGAAGAGCCGGGCGGTCATCTTCCAAGTCAGCAGTTGGCACTTTTTTATACAAATGTTCAGGCGCATCCAAAGCCTTAAGCAGTACTCGCCCTTGACGTTTATTCAAGCGCCAGATAGGTGTTAGATCTGCTGCGCCGTCGCCGAATTTCGTATAAAAACCGGTTACGGATTCCGCTGCGTGATCAGTTCCCAAAACTGCACCTGCATTGTCACCGGCAATCGCATACTGCACCACCATCCGTTGACGTGCTTTGATATTACCTTTATTAAAATCTGAAACAGGTTGACCATTTGCTGTAATCGCTGCTTCAATTGCATCGGTGGCAGCTTTGATATTGACCGTCAGGATTTGGTCCGGACCAATAAAGGACAGCGCATCTTCAACATCTTTTGCATCACCCTGGACACCATAAGGAATTTTAACAGCAATGAACTGGTAATCCTCATTATCGGTCTCATTACGTAATTCAGACATGGCCATTTGAGCCAGCTTACCCACCAATGTTGAATCTTGACCCCCACTGATGCCTAAAACATACGTTTTCAAAAAAGGATGGGCCAACATGTATTCTTTCAGGAAATCGATAGTAATACGAAGTTCTTCGCTCGGATCAATGATAGATTTAACACGTAATTCTTCAATGATTTCTTTTTGTAATGGACGCATTTTTTTCAACCCCTTAAAACATTATAGTTTAGGTGCACCTTGTTGAACCGTTTGTTTGATTTGTTGAATCGTATTCATTTTGTGATCCCAAGCTTTTTGGGACAGATCCACCGGGTAATCTTCTGGATTTAGGATACGCTTATACTCATCCCACAAAGCATGACGATGTTTCAGGGAGTAGGTTTTAATCTCTTCCAGCGTTGGTAATTCATAAACGAGTTCACCATCCACAAAAACATCTTGCAAAATTGGACGAGCAGTAAAATCCGTCACGGTCTTGTTTATGTAAGTATAGGTTGGATGGAACATAAATAACTCTTTTAATTGATCGGGACGCTCTTCCCACAGGGCCACATAATCCCCTTCTGACTTCCCGTCTGAATTCCGAGTAATGCGCCAAACCTGTTTACGGCCCGGTGTCGATACTTTTTCGGCATTACTTGATATTTTTAAAGTATCGACCATCTCGCCTTTATCATTTTCAATACTCACTAATTTGTAAACCGCACCCAGTGCCGGTTGATCATAAGCTGTGATTAACTTTGTACCGACTCCCCATACGTCTATTTTAGCTCCTTGCATCTTCAAGTTCAGAATCGTCATTTCATCCAAATCGCTTGAGGCAAAAATCTTGGCATTTGGATAGCCAGCTTCATCCAATTGTTGGCGGATTTTTTTTGATTGGTAGGCCATATCGCCACTGTCAATACGTACACCGATAAAGTTAATTTTATCGCCCAGTTCGTCAGCCACCTGAATTGCAGCCGGAACTCCTGAGCGAAGTGTATCGTATGTATCAACCAAAAAGACACAGTCTTTATGTGAATGAGCATAGGCCTTAAATGCATCATAGTCGTTCCGGTAGACTTGGACCAAGGAATGAGCATGCGTGCCAGCGATTGGCATGTTAAACATCTTGCCTGCCCGGACATTGGAAGTAGCATCAAATCCGCCTATATAAGTCGCCCGAGCCCCCCAAATAGAGGCATCCATTTCTTGAGCACGACGTGCACCAAACTCCATCAATGTATCTTCTTCGGAAACATAGCGAATCCGCGCCGCTTTGGTTGCAATTAACGTCTGAAAGTTGATGATATTTAAAACAGCCGTTTCAATCAGCTGACATTGGGCTAAAGGCCCCTCAACTTGCACAATGGGCTCATTGGCAAAAACAAGTTCGCCTTCTACCGCTGATCTTAAAGTGGCCGTAAAGCGGAAATCTTCCAAGTATTCCAAGAATGCCTCAGGGTAATCCTGGACTTCACGTAAATAGTCTATATCTGTTTTGGTAAAGCGTAAATTTCTTAAGTAGTCAACGATTCGTTCTAACCCCGCAAAAACGGCGTAACCATTGCTGAAGGGATATTTGCGGAAATAAGCTTCAAACACAGCATGTTTATCAGCGATGCCTTCATCCCAGTAGGTTTTCATCATATTGATCTGATACAAATCAGTATGCAAAACCAAACTATCATCTCTATATTGTTCTTCCAACCGGATCACTCCTCAAAATTGTATAATTTCAACTCATTATATCGTAAAACATGTGTATTTTCCTTTAATATTCATCGAAAAAGCTCCCAGACATCATTTTGTCTGAGAGCTTTTTGATTAGTGAATCACTTTAATACCGCGTGCTTCAAATTCTTCCTCTGAATAAATGGCAGTTTCTTGCTCATCCAACCCTTGGGAACTTACTTTGTCGAATAATATTTTTATGGTCTGCAACATAATCTTCATATCCAAAATGAGAGAATATTGTTTGATATAAATCAAATCAAAGTTCAATTTACTATTGAAGTCCGAAGCATATTTTCCATAAACTTGGGCGTAACCCGTAATACCAGCACGTACATTATGACGTAAATAATAATGTGGGTTTTGCTTTTCAAATTGTTCAACAAAGAACGGACGCTCGGGACGGGGTCCAACAATTGACATATCGCCTTTGAGGACGTTGAATAACTGAGGCAGTTCATCAATCCGCAATGCGCGCAAATATTTCCCAACAGGCGTGACACGCATATCATTACTTGTCGCGAGTACCGGACCAGATTCTTTTTCAGCCGTCACACCCATACTCCGGAATTTCAAGATTTCAAATTCTCGCCCTTCCTTGGTAATACGTGTTTGACGATACAAAATCGGACCTTCTGAGCTGCGTTTAACAAGTATTGCAGCTATCGCCATGATTGGCGAGGATACAATAATTAAAGCAACAGAGAAAACAATGTCCAGCAATCGTTTGATCATGTCATCTTCAGAAGGAATTCTAAAAGGTGACACTTCAATAATACTTTCATCTTCAATATTCATCATATTCGGTCTTACCATCATCAAGTTCTCAAAACTCGTATTCAAGAAAAATTTCTTGTCTTTTTCCATCAACAGGTTATAAATACGTAGTTTTTCAGATTCTTCAATCTGGCTGGCCAAATAAACAACATCGATTTCTTCCAGATTTTCACGTACATTTTCGTAATAGGCTGATAACACGACATGCGTGACACGGTGACGGATGCTCTTGGTATTCGTAAAATTATCCACTGCCGCAAAAACTTCTTTTTCCATCCCCACTATCATAACTCGCTTACTACCACTTAATCGTTGATACAATTTGAATACTAGTGCACGCCACAAGAAAAGTATGAGCACGCCAACGAAAAAGGCAATAAGGATCACCGAACGCGGAAATGCTAACCATCTACCAGCGAACGTTAATGCCATAATGTATAACGACATGATAAACTGACCAATAATCGTTATAAATAAGAAATCACCCAGCGATTTGTTATAAAGAATGTAAGTCCCCAATAAGATATTCACAATTAAGAATCCGATGATGACATAAAAGACACTTCCCTGGAATGCTTCTAAGTTACGAATCGGTATTTCTGCTCCATATCTTAAGCGGAACGACAGTAAAAATGAACCCATGTAAAGAATCAAATCAATCACCATGATGGCGATTTTTCGAATCTTTGTCCACTCATCCTGTTGTTTCACATTATTTCCTCCTTTAGTCAATCTTGACTTCATCCATTTTAGCATGAAAATAAAAACTAGAACAGTGATAGAGAGAGGGTAACTTTTTTAATTTTCGGAAATGCTTAAAATCACAGTCCCACCCTCACTCTTTGGAGGAAGAGTGACGGTTATGGTTCCATCTGATTCAGCCTGATACTGTGTACCTGAATATAGGTCTGTCATCTTTTTAGCCGGTGCTACCATTGAAAAAACAGTGGGTTCATCAAGGATATTCAACCCGATGAATAATTCTTCCTTTTTGTAACCGCGACTGAAGACGATATAGCCTTCTTCATTCGATCCTGCCACCGTTTCTCGATTGCCCTTGGAAAAAACGAGGCTATGGTCTTTACGAATTTGGAGCAGTTCTTTATAATGGTTCCGCATGTCAGATGTTTCAGCGCTATCCCAGTCAAAATCATAGCGATTCTCACTATATTCACCTTTATCCATATTTTTGGCGGTCGCACCGGTTTGTCCTAATTCTTCACCATAATAGATTACAGGTTGTCCTTTAGCGGTTATCAATAAGGATGCGGCAACTTTTTGTTTTCCCCTATCCCCTCCTGCTTGACGGTATAAAAAACCATCCTCATCATGGCTGGATAAAAATTGCCCCAATGTTGCATCGCTCGTCAGTTGCTCATTTCGAGCAATCAATTTATCATTGGCACCCACAACGTCCCAGTTTACAAAACTACCGGCAATACTCTTAAACTCAAAATCCAATAAAGAGTCCATTTCTCCATCATGATAATAGCCTCCCGTATTTGCAATGGAGGCGCCATAGTGCTCGCCGATAAACTTGAAATCCGGTTGTTCTTTAATAACCGCATTCTTGAAAGCTTTCCATGTAGTGTCTTCTACATGTTTAATTGTATCCACCCGAAAAAAATCTATGGTGTCCCCACGCTCGGTTTTCGTTTCTTCAATCCAGGCTGTTTGCCAAGATACGAGTTGTTCCCTAACTGCTTCCTCTTCTGTTTTGAAATCAGGCAAGCCAGAAAGTTCTCCCAGTACTGGATGATGAGGGATTGGTTCCTCTCTCAGCATCCCCTCAAATGGCGTTTCGCCTTCAGCCATCTTATAACCAGCATGATTTAACACAACATCCACCATCAACTTGATGCCGTGATCGTGGGCTGTGTCAATCAGCTCCTTGAAGGTAGCTAAGTCTCCTAAGTGCTCATCGATTTTGGTGAAATCTTTCGTCCAATAGCCATGGTAGCCATACTGATTATCATGTTGTTCTTCGCGCATATTCCACTCGATATTGTCTACAATAGGCGTGATCCAAAGGGTATTAATGCCCAAATCTTGAAGATATGGCATCTTATCGATTAAACCACGAAAGTCCCCACCATGATAAGTTTCCGGATGGGTTGTATCATACTGTCGGTTACCAGGGTCATCATTGGTTGGATCGCCATTGTAAAAACGATCCGTCAAAGCAAAATAAATACGGGCTTCATCCCAACTGAAGTCGAGCCCATCATTTTTATCTTCGGACGCTACCAATGTTATTGCTTCTTCGTAAGTTTCTGTTCCTTCTTCAGTTGCAATGGTTACCCTGACTGTTTTTTCTCCGATTTCAATATTATCTTCAATGGCGACACTCAGTTCATTTAATTGCTCATCAAATATCATGTCATTCGGCACACCTAAATCGCTGGCATCCAAAGTAACGTTTTCAACCTTTACATCATAATACACTTCCGGATCGATTCTGACGAGAACACTATCTTGGACGGTGGGTTTTTCTGGATAGTGGGCGACGGCATTCTCATCTTCAGATGTACAAGCGAATAACCCCAATGTTAAAATTGGCAAAATATATTTTATGCGATTCATTTTCAACTAACACGACTCCTTTTGAAAGCGTTTTAATCCACCTAAAAGATAGCATGCGCTTGGAAAATATTCAATTTTTAGGGAGTTGTTACCGATATCACTCTTATAATTCAAAAAAGCGACCGGGACGTTTCCCAATCGCTTTTCCTGATTTATTGAATTACATCATGCCGCCCATACCTGGGTCTTGTGGCATCATTGGTTCTGGAGCAGGTTTGTCAGCGACAACACCTTCTGTTGAAAGGATTAGTCCTGCTACACTTGCTGCGTTTTGCAATGCAGAACGCACAACTTTAGCTGGGTCAACAATTCCTGCTTCAATCATGTTTACCCATTCGTCAGTTGCAGCGTTATAACCGATTCCTGGTTCTTCTGTCTTGATGCGGGCTGCAATAACAGATCCTTCAAGACCTGCATTTTCAGCGATTTGACGAACCGGTTCTTCCAATGCACGTGCAACAATGCGAGCACCTGTCGCTTCATCGCCTTTAAGTGCAAGCTCTTGAACGCGTTTTTGAACATTGATTAAAGCAGTACCACCACCAGGGACGATTCCCTCTTCAACAGCAGCACGTGTTGCATTCAAAGCATCTTCGATACGCAATTTACGCTCTTTCAATTCTGTTTCAGTAGCAGCACCAACTTTGATCACTCCTACCCCACCAGATAATTTAGCCAAGCGTTCTTGAAGTTTTTCACGGTCGAAATCAGAAGTTGTTTCAGCAGCTTGTGAACGAATCACTGCTACACGTTGCTCAATCAATTCTTTTTCGCCAGATCCTTCTACGATTGTGGTGTTGTCTTTTGTAACGACTACTTTACCAGCATGTCCTAAGTGTTCAACAGAAGCATCTTTCAATTCCAAACCTAAATCTTCTGCAATCACTGTTCCGCCTGTTAAAACAGCGATGTCTTGCAACATTTCTTTACGACGGTCACCAAATCCTGGCGCTTTAACTGCCGCCACATTGAATGTTCCCCGTAGTTTATTCAATACCAATGTTGGCAGAGCTTCGCCATCCACATCATCAGCGATGATTAACAATGGACGTCCTTCTTTCAAGATTTGCTCCAATAATGGAAGAAGATCTTGAATGTTGGAAATTTTACGGTCAGTAATTAAGATATAAGGCATGTCAAGGCTTGCTTCCATCTTGTCATTATCAGTTACCATGTATTGTGAAAGGTAACCACGGTCAAATTGCATTCCTTCAACAACATCTAATTCTGTTTCGATACCTTTTGATTCTTCAATCGTGATAACGCCGTCGTTACCAACTTTTTCCATCGCTTCAGCAATCAAAGCGCCGACTTCTTCGGACCCTGATGATACAGCTGCAACTTGTGCGATAGATTCTTTTGAATCAACTGTTTGAGAAATTTCTGCCAAACCGGCAATCGCTTCTTTTGCAGCGATTTCGATACCACGACGAACACCAACTGGGTTTGCACCAGCAGTAACGTTTTTCAAACCTTCACGTACAATGGCTTGTGTCAAAACAGTTGCAGTCGTTGTGCCATCTCCAGCAATATCGTTTGTTTTTGAAGCAACTTCAGAAACGAGTTTTGCTCCCATATTTTCAAAATGATCTTCTAATTCAATTTCTTTGGCAATTGTCACACCATCATTTGTAATAAGCGGAGAACCGTATGCTTTTTCCAAAACAACGTTACGTCCTTTTGGCCCTAATGTTACTTTTACAGTGTTTGCCAACATATCAACACCGCGTAATAGCGCTGCTCGTGCGTCTTCAGAGAATTTAATATCTTTAGCCATTTCTAAAATTCACCTCATCCAATTATTTTGAAAATTATTCTACAATTGCTACGACGTCAGATTCTTTAACTACCAAATAATCTTTCCCATCGTATTTGATTTCTGTTCCAGCGTATTTTTCGAACAATACATTGTCGCCGACTTTTATAGTCATTTCGATTTTTGTCCCGTTTTCCGTTACAAGACCGTCACCAGCAGCGATAACGACACCTGTTTGTGATTTTTCTTTAGCGGAAGACGGCAACACGATGCCACCAACAGTTTTTTCTTCTTCTTTGGCAACTTCAATAATGACGCGATTACCTAATGGTTTTAACACAAGTATCCCTCCAAAAATAAGTTGATTTCTAATTAGCACTCGATTACCGAGAGTGCTAACCTACTTTTCTATCATAATCAAACTTTTTTGATAATGCAAGCAAATTCAGTAATTTTTTTCATTCTTGTGATATACTTTTATACAGGAGTATTATAACAAATAAGAAAGGTACAAAATACATGCGAAGAAAAATCACTACTGCGACGCGTATAATATTCATATACTTAGCAGCTCAATTCTTACCCGTTCCTCTTCTCTTTTTATTTCCGACAGAGCAACGCATTGAAATGAGCATGACTTTAACAATCCTCTTTGCCTTTATCGGAACAGTGGCAATGATTATCGTAAACTATAAAGAAAAATGGAGTCCTGAAGCGCCTATTATCAAACGGCCCTCTGCACCTATGTCGAAAGTGATAGGATGGAGCGTTCTTGGCTTTATCGGTTCGCTTGTAATCCAGACGGTCACTTCCATTATTGAATCGCTTATTTTCGGAGTTACGCCGGAATCAGCTAACACTCAGAATTTACTGGAATTAACGACGGCTTACCCACTCTTGATTTTTATGATCACCATTTTCGCACCAGTAATGGAAGAATTTGTTTTCCGAAAAGCTGTCTTTACCCAATTAAATATGTCCCGTGTCGGATTATTCGGTTCTGCGGTCATAAGTGCTTTAATTTTTGCTTTTATCCACTTTGATGGACACATGCTTGTGTATGGTACTTTAGGACTCTGGTTCTCTTATCTATACTACAAAACAAATAACATTTTTACACCTATGTTGGCTCATGGTTTAATGAATGCATTTGCTTCATTACCAATCTTTTTCCCAGAACTCCTGGGCTAACAGTTTAAAAAGAAAGGAATTCTATGACTTTAAAAAATATCATTTTACAAATCGTTATGAAATTTGCATTCGCCGGTCTCTTCATTTATTTCGCTGTAGACAGCATCAACGTCTCTGGATGGGGATTCCTCACGTGGATCAGTATCTTTTTCGCGACAAACAACATCGTAACCGGCATCCAAATGTTAATTATGTACTTTAAAATTAAAGATCAAGTGAACAAGTAAAAAAACGTTGAGACCCTTTCGGTCTCAACGTTTTTCATTGTGCTTTTAGGAGATATTATTATCCAAGAAATAAATCAGTGTTTGTAATTCATTGGTTAGGTCGACATTTTGAACGCGAACGTTCTCTGGTACTGACAAACGAATAGGTGTAAAGTTCATTATTCCCCTGACACCCGCTTCGATCAAATTGTTAGCCGCTTTTTGGGCAACTTGCTGTGGAACTGTCAAAATAGCCACGTCAATTTGTTGAATACGTAATTGTTCAATCATTTCGTCCAATGGATAAACGGGCACACCACTGACGATTTTGCCAACAATTTCTTCGTTTACATCGAATGCAGCGCTAATGCGCACGTTATTACTTAAATGGAAGTTATAGTTCAACAAGGCATGTCCCAAGTTACCAACCCCGATTAAAGCAACATTGGTTAAACGATCCTGGTTTAAGGTCTTACTAAAGAAATCCAGCAAATACTCTACATCATAACCGTATCCTCTTTTACCAAGAGCACCAAAGTAGGAGAAATCACGACGTATGGTCGCACTATCAACTTTTACAGCCTCGCTTAATTCGGTTGATGATATTCTGGTTTTTCCTGCATCATGTAAATAGCGAAGGTAACGATGATAGATGGGAAGACGGCGGGCAGTGGCTTTTGGAATGTCATTATTAGTTGGCATAATTTTTCTCGCTTTCTTTAGAATTATATATGTGAAATTATAAGTTATAATCTATTTGTACTTATCATTACATAGTGCAATTATAGCACGCGTTAGTGAAAAATCCACTAATTTGTTCTAATTTGTAATTTTTTGTGAATTTTATTTCAACTTCGAGTTTGATTTTATCGCTTTCATAAAATTAATAGTGTAACTTTCACAAAGGTCATAACGTTTTCATAATATCGTATCTTTGGTGTATGACAGAACTGTGATAAAATGAAAAGGCATATCTATAGAAAGTTGAGGAACGACTGAATGATACTTTTACAAGGACAAAATCTTGCCCGTTACTTCGGTCCGACCGTTTTATTTGAGAATATTCAAATTACTATCCAGGACAATGAACGTATTGCACTCGTAGGAAGAAACGGCGCCGGAAAATCAACGTTATTGAAGATATTAGCTGGACTCGAGCCAACAGATGCGGGATCCGTTGCGAAAAAGAAAGAAGTGACCATCGGCTATCTTGATCAACATAGTGCGGTTGACTCCAATAAAACAATCTGGGAAGAAATGTTAACCGTTTTCGCACCTGTCATTTTGTTAATGAAACAAGCGGAACAGGCTGCAGCACGCTTGGCTGATGAAGCGGTTATCAATGATCCTGTGACTATGGAAGCGGCACTTAAACTGTACGACTCCCTACAACAGGAAATCCATAAGCAAGATGCTTATGGTTACGAATCGGAAATCAGATCCGTCCTCCATGGTTTTAAGTTTTACGAAGAAGACTTGGACCGCCCTATTTCACAATTATCCGGTGGCCAGAAAACGCGCTTGGCAATGGCTAAGATCCTGCTTGAGAAGAACGACCTTTTAATCTTGGATGAGCCTACCAACCATTTGGACATCGATACATTGGCATGGTTGGAAAATTATTTAGTGAACTATCGCGGTACCCTTTTGGTTGTTTCCCATGACCGCTATTTCCTTGATAAAATTGCGACCGGTGTTTATGAGATCAGCCGAAACAAAATCCATCATTACAAAGGGAATTATTCCTTTTATCTACAAGAAAAAGCGGCCCGTCTCGAACAGGAAATGAAACAATATGAAAAGCAACAAGAAGAGATTGCTAAATTAGAAGATTACGTGGCTCGCAATCTGGTGCGCGCATCCACTACCAAAATGGCCCAAAGCCGCAGAAAACGTTTGGAAAAAATGGAGCGGATGGATAAGCCGAAAGGCGATGAACGTTCAGTACGTTTTTCATTTGATACTAAGCGCGAGAGTGGTAATGTGGTGATGACGCTGGAAGATGTGGCTATCGGGTATGACAACAACATCTTGGCCAAGCCCATCAGCCTGGACTTGCGTAAACATCAAGCTATCGGAATAGTTGGCCCCAACGGAATTGGTAAATCTACTTTATTAAAATCAATCATTCATCAAATCCCATTCATAGAGGGAAGCGTTAAATTTGGAACAAACGTAGACCTCGGATACTATGATCAAGAGTTGACGAATCTTTCTAAAAACAAAACGATTCTGGCCGAAATTTGGGACCTGCATCCAACCATGAATGAAAAAGATGTGCGGAGTATCCTGGGAAGCTTCCTCTTTACCGGCGCTGATGTCGAAAAAACAATTCCTTCCTTAAGTGGGGGAGAGAAAGCGCGCCTTGCTCTATGTAAATTAGCACTTGAACAAAACAATTTGCTCATGCTTGATGAGCCTACCAACCACTTGGACATCGACAGTAAGGAAGTACTGGAAAATGCCCTTATTGATTATAACGGCACACTTGTTTTTGTTTCGCATGACCGTTATTTCATTAACCGAATCGCGACAAGTATTCTGGAACTTTCAGCCGATGGCAGCAAACTGTATATCGGTGATTACGATTACTATATGGAAAAGAAACAAGAAGAAGCTGAATTGGCTGCCCTGCTTGCTCAAGAAGAAAATGGAAATAATCCAGCTAGTGAAGAAAAAAGTCCCCAAACAAAATCGGTCTACCATGCAAGCAAGGAAAGAGCAAAAATCGAACGGAAACTAAACCGTGAAATCGAAACTCTTGAAAAGCAATTGGAAGAGATAGAAGTAAAAATCGATGATGTTGAACAAAAACTCACCTTACCGGAAGTTTTCGGTGACCATGAGAAGGTACAGGAATTTAATGAAATGTTACTGGATTTAAAGGACCAGCAAGATACTTTTATGCAAGAATGGGAAGAAAAGAATTTAGAGCTTGAAGAAATAGAATGATAAAAAAAACCATTTCTAATGCTGAAATGGTTTTTTTATTTTAATTTTCGAGTAATAATCCTGGTCTGGCATTCAAATCCAAAGCAGCAAACTCTTTTGCCTTGTATTGCGTATAGGCAGCCGCTCCAATCATTGCTGCATTGTCACCACATAAACTTAATGGCGGAATAATAAGTTCCACACCGGGAAGTTCTTTGGCGACCGCTTCAGATAGAGCCGTACGCAATCCCTTATTGGCTGCAACACCACCTGCTAACAATAGCTGTTTTACATCTTTTTCTTTGGCAGCCCGCAAGGTTTTTGCTACCAATACATCAACAACAGCCGCCTGGAAACTCGCTGCCACATCATAAGGGTCTAAATCATCACCTTTTTGGCGCGCATTGTGTATGGTATTAATAACCGAACTCTTTAACCCGCTAAAACTAAAGTCATAATTATCTTCGTGCAGCATCGCCCTTGGAAAATTAAAAACATCCTTTCCTTGATGGGCCATCTCATCCATTACTTTCCCACCTGGATAAGGTAAGCCCAGAACACGACCAATTTTATCATACGCCTCACCTGCAGCATCATCTTTTGTTTCCCCAACAATTTCGAAAACACCATCTTCTGGCATGTAAATCAATTCTGTATGGCCGCCACTTACAACTAGGGTCAGCAAAGGAAATTGAAGAGGTCCCAAAAGTTGATTGGCATAAATATGTCCGGCGATGTGGTTGGTCGCAATCAAGGGCTTATTATGCGCAAAAGCCATCGCTTTTGCGGCACTTACACCGATTAATAAAGAGCCCACCAAACCAGGCCCTTCTGTTACCGAAATGGCATCCACATCCGCCATCTCTACCTCTGCTTCCGTTAAGGCGGATGCAATGATTTGGGTTATTTGTTCTACATGGTGACGGCTCGCAACTTCTGGCACTACCCCACCAAAACGCATATGGCTTTTGACTTGAGAAGCCACAATGTTAGAGAGTATCTCAGAGCCATTTTTGATTACGGCTGCACTAGTTTCATCACAGCTGCTCTCAATCGCTAGTATCAATGTATCGCTCATGCATTTTCCCCTTTCATTTAATTAACTGGAAAATATAAGCATCTTCCACTGGTTGTTCATAGTAGTTTTTCCGACGATCGACTTGCCGGAAGCCAAATTTTTCATACAAGGCGATGGCTGGTTTATTGGATACACGGACTTCCAAAATGAAATTCTCGGCACCATTTTCTTTCCCATATGCCAATAAGGCATCCAAGAGTTTTTCGCCAATACCTTGCCGTTTATAATGAGAAGAAACCGCAAAGTTATTTATTGCCAGACTATCGAAAATTAAACTGCACCCGATAAATCCAACTAACGTGCCTGCTATTTCGTAACCGAGATAAACATTATAACGATTGCCCAACTCTCCTTCAAATGAGGATGGTTTCCAGGTCGTCTTCCCATCATTGGCATCCAGACAAATGCGGTAAATGGTTTCGGCATCTTCTACCGTCAGTACTTTTATATTGAATGGGTTCATCATTTTTTATCCAAATCCAATTTCATATCGACGGCATCTTCGCCATCACCGTGATAGTAGTTTCTCTTGATACGCAAAGCTTCAAAACCCATTTTTTTATAAAGACTTTGGGCATTTTTGTTGGAAATACGTACTTCAAGACTTAAGCTGGAAACAGCTTCCTGTTTCGCCACAACTTTTAATAATTCCAAAAGCAAGCTACCAACGCCCTTTTTCTGCCAAGCGGGAGCAACTGCTATATTGGTAATATGGATATCCGTAATTTCAAAACGGCTCCCTAAAAAAGCAATTGGTTCGTTTCCATTGTATAAAATCAAATACAGCGATTTTTGACTTTTAACAATATCATTTTCCAAAGCCACAAACCCCCAAGGCGTTTTTCCTTCATAGCCTAAGCGTTCAATTTCCAATACATCAGCGATATGCTTTCTTTGGCCAATTTCCAGGCTGATTTCTTGCCCGTTAGGAAGAGTGTAGCGGTCAGATAAATAATCCGTCCGTTTAGAAAAAGATAGTTTACTTTGCAGAAGAGGACCCTCTTTTTGAAGTGAATCCATCATCGAATGGAAATGATTAATCAATTCTTTCAACGTACTCACCTTTCTCTTCTCCTCTATGGGCTTTTTGCCAATTTTCTTCAGCTTCAGGTTTTTTCAAATATTCGGGAGTAAATACATGCGCGTCAACTGGTTGCTCACCGTGAGCTAAATTTGCTAAAACGCCCGCACGAGGCAACCAGTCTTGTTGTGGGGCAAAAAATGCACGGTCTCCAAAAACGTCAGTAAGACGCTCTTTGTAAATCGGAATATCTTGCCCGATAAACAGGAGTGGTTCAGTGTTATTTTTTAAGGAGTCAAAGAAGATTTCGCTGTCGATATGATTATCTTCCTGCACTTGCACTAAAATGCCATTTTCTACATGGTAAACTCCGGTGTAGATATTTTCCCTTCTTGCATCAATTAAAGGGATGATCAGCCCTTCAAAAGCAAGTCCATTCGCTGCTAATAATTTTAAGCTGGAGACAGGAACTAGAGGCTTTTTGAGCGTCCAGGCCAGTGTTTTTGCAATAGTGGCACCGATTCGCACGCCAGTATATGAGCCGGGACCTTTCGATACCACCACTTGGTCAATATCCTTTGGCTGCCAACTTGACCCGTTCATAACCGTTTCAATAGCCGGCATCAGCTGGGTACTATGTTGCAGGTTGCCATTTCGAGTGTATTCGGAGACGACTAGACCGTTCTCAACAGTCGCGACGCTCATCGTTTGATTGGATGATTCAATGGCTAAGATTTTCAAAATACTTCGTCCTTCCACGATTAGTTATTAACATTATAGCTTAACTGCCAGTAAAAATCTCTTTGCATTTTTATAAGATGTACAAGGGCTTTTATTTGCGTTACAAACCTTTTTCCTTAATAATAATATCAAAGGGAACTTGTAATCGTTCTCTCAATTTAATTTAGGAGGTTATTAATATGGCATTAGATGACAAACTAAAAGGATTGAAAGATCAAGCTGTCGGAAAAGTGAAGGAAGAATACGGCGATGCTACCGATGACAAATCCAAGGAACTTGAAGGAAAACTGCAAAAAAATAAAGGTAAGATGACTGAAAAAGTCGAAGAAGGCAAAGACAGAGCCCATGACAAGGTCGATGACTGGCAAGACAAAAATAGATAACATTTAAAAAATGAGAGTGCTCAAAAAGGCGTTTAGCCCCGAACCACTGGAACGAATAAGCACAGCATGGTCGCAGACCATCTGAGCATTATTCGTGAAGTGGCGTCGGGGCTGCCTTTTTGAGCACGTTTGCGATAAAGTATTCGTAAATAGATAAGGGCTGGGAGTTATTTCACAGCTCCATTTTGTTATGCCTGGAAGTCAGCTATAAATGCTGCAAAAGCCATTTGTCCTTCTTTTGTTTGTTTGAAAACCCCAGCATCCTCCAACACTCTCTGGA
This sequence comes from Jeotgalibaca sp. A122, assembly GCF_052266715.1. Classification (NCBI taxonomy): domain Bacteria; kingdom Bacillati; phylum Bacillota; class Bacilli; order Lactobacillales; family Carnobacteriaceae; genus Jeotgalibaca; species Jeotgalibaca sp. A122. The sequence continues at coordinate 114,566 of NZ_JBQPRB010000004.1, forward strand.
ATTTATGTCCGACCGCTTCTTTAAGGATTGTCGCGGCATTTTCCTTGGTTATAGTCCCTTGTTGCTTCAGTTCTTCTGCCCACTCCTGGTGGTAAGGCGCGATGTTATTGTTAGCTCCTAAAATAAAAGCTTCAACCTCAGCTAATTCTGTTTTTAGACGTGGTGGTAAAATCGCCAACCCCAGAACTTCTATCAAGCCAATATTTTCCTTCTTGATATGCTGCACATCTGGGTGTGGATGAAAAATGCCATCAGGAAACTCTTCCGTTGTCCGATTGTTTCTTAAGACTACATCCAGTTCATAATCCGATCCGTTTCGACGGGCAATTAAAGTCACAGCATTATGTTTTTCATCATTCGTATGTGATTTTATTTGGAGCGCTTCATTAGAATAGTTATCCCACGCCTCCATCAATTCTGAACCGGCTTGCAGGATATCTTCCTTATCATGTGCACGTAGCCTTACTACGGATAGTGGCCAATACAGGCGTTCAGCTGTAACGTTTGAATTTGTTTTCCAGGTCCATGTGTCCAGAACTTTCGCATTCTCCATTGGAAAATGATGACGCCCCCCTTGGTAATGCTCATGTCCCAACATAGAGCCCCCGACAATTGGTAGTCCTGCATTCGATCCCATAAAATAATGGGGAAATACCGTTGTCAATTCCATTAAGTTTTGGATGGTATGGTGACCCACATTCATGGAAATATGTTTTTTGGTAAACACGATACAATGCTCATTATAATAAGCGTAAGGAGAATACTGGAAGCCCCAGTTTTCCCCTAAGATCGGAACACGAATGACACGATGATTCGTTCTACCCGCAATGCCAGGGCGACCTTTGTAGCCCTCATTTTCTGCACACAATTGGCATTTAGGGTAACCATCTGTACTCTTTTGGGCTTCTAAAATATCTTGTTTTGATTTTTCTGGTTTAGACAAATTAATAGTTATTATCAAATCGCCATAAGGTGATGAGACATTAAACTGCTCATTTTTTGCTATCTGGCGCGTTTTTATGTAGTCATTATCGCGACACAATTGGTAAAACTCGTCGGTTGCACGCATTGGGGCTTCCTGATAGCAGTCCCAAAAATCTTTATTTAAAGTAGATGGTAAGGGCGTCAAGATATCCATAATTTGCGCTTCAAATTCATCTCGCCCCCGTTGTGTATCGGCAATAATTTTTTGTTCTGTTGCATAATCTACTAACCGGTCCATTGAATCCAATAGTTTCGGTAAGGGAATGGATGGTGTTACATCTGTATTAAAATGGTCTAAATGTAATAGTTGTAAGAGGCGGTTAACCGCATAATAATAATCTAAAACATGGATGCGATGAATCGCAGAACCTTTCGTTACAAAATCCTGAATTATTTGATCAATACTCAAAAAAAGCCCTCTTTTCTCGATTGTTTTTTAAAAAGGTCCCCTTCATCATAGCATAATCCGGTTAAATTGACTCTTTTCTAACATCATGTTACAATTGATTCGAATTTGAAATATACAAATTAAAGACATCTTGAAGGAGCGGAAAATATTGATCTATGAACACATATATAAGCCCGGTAAAATCAATCATCCAACTTTCCTTGTTTTACATGGGACAGGTGGAAATGAAAATGATTTAATACCCCTTGTTAACTACATTGATCCTGATGCCGGCATTTTAAGCGTACGCGGGAATGTATCCGAAAATGGGATGAATCGTTATTTCCGTCGGTTAGCGGAGGGAGTTTTTGACAAAGAAGATTTGGAAAAACGTACCCATGACCTGTATGATTTTTTACAAACCGCCAGCGAAGAATACAAATTTGATAAGGCCAACGTGATTGCTTTAGGATACTCAAATGGTGCAAACATCGCTGCTAGTATGTTATACTTCTACGAAGATACCTTTAAGGGTGCCATCCTTCACCATCCGATGACTCCTTTTGAAGAGCGCGACATGAAAACTATCCAAGATTTGCCTGTTTTTATTGGCGCTGGAAACAACGATCCAATCTGTCCACCGGAAAACACACGTGCATTAATTACGCAGTTGGAGAAAGCAGGAAGTAAAGTTACCACCGACTGGGGTAACGCAGGTCATTCTTTGACACAAAACGAGTTGGATGCTGCAAAATCTTGGTATAACAGCCAATTTGCATAAACTCATTCCCCACTTCCTTTCTCCACATTTTAATTTAGAACGAAAGGAACATGCTTCATGGATAAATTATTAAAACGCATCAATGAACTGGCAAGAAAATCAAAAACAGAAATTGGTTTGACTGCTGAAGAAAAAATCGAACAAAAAGAATTACGTCAACAATATATCAAAAACTTCCGTGGCTCTTTGAATGAAATCCTATTGAATTCAACCGTTTATGATCCTGAAGGAACAGATGTAACGCCCGAAAAGCTTAAGCAAGCACAACGTCAACAAAGTCTTGAAAAAGCACAAGAAATTTTGGCTAGTCGTAACATTACGTTCCTTGATGATGGCACCATTACAAAAAAAGAGGATTAAATAAAAAAACAGACAGGTCACCCTAATCCGGTGCCCTGTCTGTTTTTTATTGTTAGTAAGCTCTTGCCAACCAAACGGTATGTTTTGCTGGTTTACCTGATACGATACATGTTTCTTTTTCCACTTCTGGATTGAAAGGAATATTTCGAGTAGTAAAGCCAGTTTCTTCTTTGATCTTAGCTTCTGTTTCTTCCGTTCCATCCCAACCAGCCAAGACGAATCCTGGTGTTTCTCCAGCAGCACGTTTTTCTTCAATATGTTGTTTCAATTCATCTAGTGTGTTGATATGTGTGTATTCATGTTGTTTACGATTGTTGCGCGCAGTTTCCAGAAGACGAACTTGCATTTCTGATAAAGCCGTTTGGATATAGTCCACAATGCCATCAAGGCCAACTGCTTCTTTGCCATCCAAATCTCGCATTTTAATCATAACTTGATTATTTTCCATATCACGTGGTCCAAATTCAACACGCATTGGCACGCCACGAAGTTCCCATTCGTTGAACTTGAAGCCTGGAGAATTGTCGCTATCGTCGATTAATGCTCGAATTCCTGCAGCATTCAATTCTTTCAACAGAACTTCCAAACGTTCAACGATTTCTGGTTTTTTCTTCCAAGGTCCAACTGGAACCAAAACAACTTGTTTAGCTGCTACTGCTGGCGGCAATACCAATCCTTGTTCATCGCCGTGGACCATGATTGTTGCACCGATTAGACGAGTTGAAACTCCCCAAGATGTCGTATGGGCCAGAACGTGTTCGTTATCGCGGTTCAAATATTTAATGTCGAATGCTTCAGCAAATTTCGTGCCCATGTAATGAGAAGTCCCCGCCTGAACAGCTTTTCCATCTTTCATCATTGCTTCAACAGAGAATGTATCCACTGCTCCAGCAAAACGCTCAGAAGGTGTTTTTTGACCTTCATAAACTGGGATTGCCAACACGCTTTCGATGACTTCTTTGTAAACTTGCAACATTTTCATGGTGCGTTCACGTGCAGAAGTTTCATCTTCATGCGCCGTATGGCCTTCTTGCCACAAGAATTCTGATGTACGTAAGAATGGTAAAGTTTTCTTTTCCCAACGGAATACGTTAGCCCATTGGTTGATTTCCATTGGTAAATCGCGGTAAGAATTGATCCAGTCACTGAAGGCTGTCCCAATCATCGTTTCGGAAGTCGGACGCAATGCCAAACGTTCTTCTAACTTTTCACCTGCTGCTTCTGTTACCCAAGGTAGTTCTGGCGAGAATCCTTCGATATGATCTTTTTCCTTAGTAAAAAACGACTCAGGAATCAACATTGGGAAGTAAGCATTACGAATGCCTTCTTCTTTAAATCGGCCGTTAAACGCCTCTTGGATGTGTTCCCAAATCTCATAGCCATCTGGCTTGAAAATAATACAACCACGAACTGGTGAATAATCCATCAAGTTTGCTTGCTTGATTGTTTGAATATACCACGCTGAAAAATCTTCTTTTTGTAAATTACTCATTTGTGTACTCCTTTATTTTTAATTCAAAAAAAATAAGCATACTCATCCTTCCTTAAGGACGAAATATACTTTACTCCGCGGTACCACCTTGTTTGGCTTTATTTCTGAAAGCCCCACTCTGTCCTGATAACGGCAGACCACCGATCATACTGCGGAAAATCCCATTGGTAGGTTCAATACTACATTAGGTGCTCTTCTTCCAGCCTTGGAAAAGCTCTCTTTAACCATGTACGTATTTACTGGTCCAGTTTGTATGCATTCCTATTGTAAGTGAAAAAGTTCCTGAATTCAATCCTTTCTTTTCAGGAGTCATATTCTGATTTTAAAATACCATAAAAAATATCGGTCACTGATTTACCTTTGTGGATACGATTATGCCTCGCAACCCCTTCTTTTTTCATTCCCAATCGCCGCATTAAACGGCCTGATGCAGGGTTATCTTTATCATACATCGCATATACTTTTTCCAACTGTAACTTTTCAAAAGCAAGCTCTAAGATTGCCCCACACGCTTCAGTCATGTAGCCGTTCCCCCAGTAATGGCGGCTCAAAGCATAGCCGATTTCCCCTTTTTTATTAGCTTCATCAACCCGAATATCAATGGTTCCAATCATTTTTCCTTCACTTCTTAATTCGATGGCATATTTGCCAATCGGATTTGCTAAAAAGAAGATCCCAATTGTTTCTTCTGTATCTTTAATTGTTTGATGCCTTTCAAAAACATACCGGGTTGTTTCCTCATCAGATGCATAATCAAACATATCCGGTGCATCTTCCAAGGTGACGGGGCGCAATATAAGGCGCTCACTTTCAATCTTCTTGTTTTTAATCAATTCCAAGTTCACTACCATTCATTCGCCACCACCTTCTCTTCTAATCTGCGGATGCCCGCCATAAATCGGGACATATTTTCTTTGTGCCAAGCCATTCCAATTACGACTTTACTTAATTTGACCGTCAGTTGTTGATCTTCCCCGGTAAAAGATACACTATTCATCATTCTTCCTTCTTTAACATAAACATCAACCAACTCTTCACGGGGAATAAAAATAGGCGCTAATTTTTTATCTATTTTCCCTGTGATTTTATGCAATGGAATCAGTACAACTCGTTCTTCCTCTAAAGCCATTACAAAATAAGCACCACTGATTAGCGTGGCATAAGCGCCTAACAATAAAAATTGCCCCGTTGTGGGCATTACCTGAGCATAGACAAGTGTTTGTTTTATTTGTGGATTCAACAAATCGTATTCCGATAAATGTTGATAGATTTCTTCAACCTTTAATACCAAAGCCATTTCAATCACTCCTTCACGTATTATTTTTTTAGTTTACTAAAATCATTATAAAATTGCGAAGGAAATCCTTTGCGAAATGGAAAACCCTTTCATTATTTGACTATTTAAGTTAGAATTAAATTAGATTAATAGCTCGTTTTAAAAAGAAAGGGAGTCGAGAAATATGAGAAGCGAATACAAAAACATTTTGGTGCCGGTTGATGGGTCCGAACAAGCTGAACACTCTTTCAAAACCGCAGTAGAAATTGCTAAACGTAATAATGCCAAGCTTCATATTTTGTACGTTGTTGACACACGAAACGTAAGTTTATCCCCTGAGTATCAACCTGTTACCACAGGCGTTACCGATCACATTGACAAACAATTTATCGAAGAAATGGCTAAATATGCGACAGACGCAGGGGTCACTGAGGTACAAAAAACAGTCACTAACGGAAATCCGCTAACCTTGATTTCGGAGGCATTTCCAAAAGAATTCGATATCGACTTGATTGTGATAGGCGCTACAGGTAAAGGCGCAATCACACGAGCACTTGTAGGTTCTGTATCCCAACATGTCGTCAAACATGCACCATGCGATGTACTGGTTGCACGCTAAGTAGCACTATTTGTTAATTAAAATAGGCCCTATCATCAAATGATGGTAGGGTCTTTTCCTTATTGAATATAATGAATTTCGAAGATTTCAATCTCATATTTTTCTTCGATTTCCGCGATTATAGTATCAACAATCTGTTGGGCTACAATGGGTGAAGCATTAGCTACCGCAATTCCTATTTTGGAAACATTTAGCATATCTTGTTCGCCAACTTCAGCAACGCTTACATTATAGCGGTTATGTACACGCGCAAGAATTGATTTTACCGTACTTCTTTTGTCTTTCAATGAGTACGCATCGAATATTTTGAAAGAAACTTCTACATTAGTGAATGCCATAATATCCTCTCCATTTAAGTATTTATTGTTGACGTTTTACTTTGGAGTTGTTACAGTTATCTAGTAACGAATAACATTACATCTAGTTTTAAAAACCAGATAGCCAAAAGAGGTGAGTTTTCTGGAAACGAACGACCTAATCCGTTTTCGCAATGAGTTACTGGACGTTAAGTTAATTCGCTGGGATAGTCTACCAGATTTTGGTATTTACAATGACCAAGTCTTAACCATAATTGAGTCGCAACTTTCATTCTTGCATCTTCCTGAAAGCGAGAACACAATTACGCCAGCAATGATTAATAACTACGTTAAAAACGGAATTATTGATCGACCGATCAAGAAAAAATACTATAAAGCTCACATAGCTAAACTTATTGTCGTTTCTATTTTGAAACAAGTTCTTCCCCTTAATGATATTCAAAAAGGCATCGAACTACAAATTTCATTGCAGGGTGTAGAAAAGGCTTATGATAGTTTTTGCGTGGAACTTGAGCAATCCCTTCAACTTTTTGCCTTTATCGGTATGGAAGAAAATGGATCAATGACCTTGGACGGTATCCGCCCTGAGAATTTAGCACTCAAAATGGTCACATTATCTGTGGTCGCAAAATTATTAACGCATGTCATCCTTTCATACAATGGTGTCACCAAAATGATCAAAGAACAAGGAGACGATTCCAAATGAAAAATAACAAAGTCGCAATTTTAGTAGATTCTTGTAATGATTTATCAGAAGCAGTAACTGAAAAATATGGTTTATACACGATGCCGCTTGTCATCAACTACACTGACCGCTCCTACAAAGACCGTGTCGACATCACACCACAAGAAGTTTACGATTCTTTTAAAAAAGAAGTTCCTAAAACAAGTCTACCACTACGCAGTGATATCGATGCCTTGCTTGACCAAATCAAAGCAGATGGATACGACCATATTATCGCCTCCATTATTTCCAGCGGATTGAGTGGCACTTATCAATCCATGCATTTAATTGCCCAGGATCGTGACGATTTGACCATTGAAGTTATCGATACACTTAATATTGGTATCGGTTCCGGTTTTATTGGTATTTATGCTGCTGAACTACTGGAAAAAGGTTTGGATTTCGATACTGTTGTCAAAAAGACAAGAGCCGCGGTAGAAAACTCAACCGTGTTCTTCGGATTAGAAACACTTGAATATCTAATGAAAGGCGGCCGAATTGGTAAAGTCTCCGGTATTTTGGGGAGTGCCCTTAAAATTAAACCAATCATTTCTTGTAACCCTGACGGTATTTATGACACCATCGCCAAAGTACGTGGTCGCAAGCAAAGCATCACTAAGATGTTAGACTTAACCCGTGAAAAAGTTAAAGGTCATAAGAACTATTATCTGGCTCTATGCCACGGTGACGCTCTCGATGAGATGTTGCAGATGAAGGAAGACCTACGTGATTTAATTGAAAATGCCACCATTTATCATGAGGGCCAGATTTCTCCAGTATTGGGTGTCCATACGGGCCCTGGATTATTGGGTGTCGGTGTCATGATTTTAGAAGACTAGGATGAAAGCCTCTCTGGCTATTTGTATGGATAAATTTACCTTTTTGGAGTATGATGAATCCATTAGGTAAACCCTTACAAAATAGCTGGGAGGTTTTTTTATGAAATACCGGAATCTTGGTGCAAGTGGCTTACGAGTCAGTGAAGTTGCTTTAGGCAGTTGGCTTACGTATGGAAAGTCGGTTGAAGATAATACAGCTCAAAAATGCATCCAGACGGCTTACGATGCGGGGATTAATTTCTTCGATACTGCCAATGTCTATGAAAACGGTGAAGCAGAAATTGTTCTGGGAAAAGTTTTAAAGGATTATGATCGTTCCAGTTTAGTAGTGGCCAGTAAAGTCTATTTCCCGATGGGCGACGGACCAAACGACCGTGGACTTTCCCGGAAGCACATCTTTGAACAGTGCGATGCAAGTTTGAAGAGACTCGGTATGGATTATTTGGACTTATATCAATGCCATCGCTATGATCCTAATGTTCCTATTGAAGAAACACTTTGGGCTTTAGACGATTTGCAACGGCAAGGTAAAATTTTATATGCCGGTGTTAGTGAATGGCCAGCTGATAAAATACAGGAAGCGCATGAAATTGCCAAGGAACGCAATTTCCGCCCGCTTGTTTCTAATCAACCAATCTACAATATGATTGAACGTTATATTGAAAAAGAAGTCCTACCTGTTTCCATGGCAAACGGAATGGGCCAAGTCGTCTTCTCCCCGCTTTCGCAAGGTATCTTAACCGGGAAGTATAAACCAGGTCAATCCGCACCTAGCGATAGTCGTGCCGCAAACGAAAGCATTGGTAATTCTTTACAAAAATACCTAAGTGATGATCGCTTATTGGAAACAGTTCAAGAGCTGGCAAGTTTCGCCCAACACTTGGATATTACGCTTCCACAACTGGCTTTAGCCTGGATATTACGCCAACCTGGAGTAAGTTCCGCAATCATTGGCGCAAGCAAGCCCGAACAAGTTGAGGATAATGTCAAGGCAGTAGATGTTGAACTATCCGATGATATCCTGAAAGGAATCAACGATTTACTCCAGCCAATCAGTAATTTTGGAGAGCGTAGATAAAACAAGGAAACGCGTGAACCGATTTTGGTTCATGCGTTTTTTTAGCTATTCATTTTCCACAATCCCAAGCCAAGCTCTGGCAATTGTCCGATGCCCTGCCAAGGTGGGATGAATGCCATCTTTACCCGTTAAAAACTGGGCACCAGTTCTTTTGGCTTGCTCATTTAATAGTTCGTCCAGTTGAATATAATGAATTGCAAATTCATTTGCCAGTTTGGCAATAATTTCACGACGCGGATCTAAATCAATGCGCCATTCTCGTCGGTCTTCAGGGTAATGCAAAAGGAATGGTTCCATCATGACAATTTTTGCGTCCGTTTGTTCACTAATCTGTTGGAGCAAAATACGATAGATATGCTCAAATTGGCGGAAGGCCGCCTCGGTACCAAAATTCCTTTGGCCCACCCGATGCCAAGTATCATTGATTCCAATCAGGATAGAGACTATATCCGGTTCTAAATCGATACAATCTTTTTGCCATCTTTTTTCCAAGTCGTCTACTTTATTCCCGCTTATTCCCCGGTTTAAAAAGGTTAATTGGAGCTCAGGATAGAGCGCTTGTAGCATCCCCGCCACCATTTTGGGATAGCCGTTGCCCAGGTCTTTTGATTTTAATCGATTTCGCCCAGCATCCGTCACACTATCCCCGATAAATAATATCCGATCAGAGTTATTTAGTAACATTTCTTATCACCTACCATCAATTTAGTTTCATTATAATCAAAAAACAGGTGGAAAGATAATTTCCAACCTGTTAACTGATGCGATAGATTTCTGATCCAAACGGCATCAACGCTAATTTTGCATGTTTAAAATGTTGTAGCCCAAAAGGAATACCCACAACCGTGAGACAGAAAATAACTCCCATGATGACTTCCTCTGTCGCCATAACCAAGCCACCCAATAGCATCCATACGATATTAATAAGCAAAGATGCCCCAGAATCACTAAAGCGAATTTCTTTTCCGAATGGAGCTGCAGCCATTTTAGCAAATTTAAAACACTGAATGCCAATAGGAATTCCGACAATCGTAATCGACCAGAGTACCCCGAAAACAATCCACGAAATCCAGCTAATAAAACCACCCAACACAAACCATATGATATTTCCCAATAGTGTCATTCGGCATCACCTTTCTTTTATATTACTATTTTACGAATTCTATCCCTTTTTTCCATCCGTCTAAATACTGATTTTCAACATTCATTTTGGCAATCGGAAACAGAGGTGACTCACAATTTTGACTTGGAACTACTCACTTGACCCAAATATCATAGAACCAAAAAAACGCAAGCCTGGCTATCCAGGCTTGCGTTTCACTGTTATTTATTGAATTTAGCTAAGTAAGCATCTACTACTTGGTCAGCTGTGAAGCCAAGTTTAGCTGTTACAGTTCCGCCAGGACCACTTGCTCCCCAACGATCTAAACCGTAAGCCAAACCATCCAAGCCCACATATCTTTCCCATCCAAAAGTTGCTGCCATTTCAATAGACATACGTGTACGAACGCCATTTGGAAGAACAGATTCTTTATAAGCTGCATCTTGCTTTTCAAATGCAGACATATTTGGCATGGATACAACAGATACGTCGATGCCTTTTTCTTTCAATTGTTTTTGTGCTTCAACTGCAAGCGAAACTTCTGAACCAGTCGCAATCAAAATCCCCTCTGGTTTGTCGCCTTGTTGTGCTGAAAGAACATAGGCACCTTTACGGACGCCTTCGCGTGCGTTTTCTTTAGTACCTTCCAAAACTGGTAAGTTTTGACGAGTCAATACTAACAGTGTTGGTGTATCTTCAGATTCTACAGCCATTTCCCAAGCCGCTGATACTTCATTACCGTCTGCCGGACGGATAATGTTTGTATTTGGCATGCCACGGAAGCTGGATAAATGTTCTACCGGTTCATGAGTCGGACCATCTTCACCTACCGCAATGGAGTCATGCGTAAAGACATAAATTGTTGGCAACTTGGATAGCGCCGCTAAACGGATGGATGCACGCAGATAATCCGAGAATACGAAGAATGTACCAGCATATGTTGTTGTTCCACCATGCAAGACAATACCGTTCATGGCAGCTGCCATACCGAATTCACGAACGCCATACCAAATGTTACGTCCGGCATAATTCGTTGCATCGAAGTCTTCGTCCGCTTTGTTCATTGTGTTGTTTGATGAAGAAAGGTCAGCCGAACCACCCCAAAATTGTGGCAATACTTTCCCAATTTCTTGAATCGCTTCTTGGCTTGTTACCCGTGTCGCTTTAGCGTCATCACCAACTTCGTACACTGGTAAAGCTTCTTGCCAGCCTGCTGGTAATTTGCCAGCCTGTGCATCTTCGAATTGTTGGGCTAATTCTGGATAAGCAGTACGATATTCTTCGAACAATACTTTCCATGCTTCTTCAGCTTTTTGGCCGTTCTCCAGAATTGTTTCTTCAAATCGTTGTTGAACTTCTGTTGGAACAGAAAAATCCTCATGTTCCCATTGGTAACTTTGTTTTGCAAATGTAACGCCATCTGCTCCTAAAGGTGCACCATGGACTTTGCTCGTTCCAGCATTTTCTGCACCATAACCGATAACGGTCTTGATTTCAATCAACGAAGGTTTGTCGGTTACATTTTTGGCTTCTTCGATTGCATCATTGATAGCTCCTAAGTCATTGCCGTCCTCAACAAGTAAATGATGCCAACCATATGCTTCAAAACGTCCTTTTACGTCTTCACTGAACGCTTTGTCCAATGGTCCATCTAAAGAAATATCATTGGAGTCATAGACACCAATCAATTTTCCAAGTTTTAAGTGTCCTGCTAAACTGGCTGATTCATGAGAAATACCTTCCATCAAATCGCCATCTGAACATAGGAAGTAGGTATAGTGATCCACTACATTAAACTTGTCGCGGTTATAAGTTGCGGCAAGATGCGCTTCAGCCATAGCCATTCCAACTGCGTTGGCAAAACCTTGTCCAAGCGGACCTGTTGTCGCTTCTACTCCATCCGTATAGTGTACTTCTGGATGACCTGGTGTGTTACTTTCATATTGTCGGAAATTTTTAAGGTCTTCAATGCTTACATCATATCCTGCTAGATGCAGCAAGCTATATAATAGCGCGGAACCGTGTCCAGCCGATAGAACAAACCGGTCACGATCAACCCATTTGCTGTTTTTAGGGTTTGTCTTCAAATGTTTCGTCCATAGCGTGTAAGCCATTGGAGCGGCTCCCATAGGTAACCCTGGGTGTCCTGAATTTGCTTTTTGTACTGCGTCAATACTTAACGTACGGACGGTATTTACTGCTAATGCATCAGTCTTGTCAAACATAGTTTTCCTCCTTGATACTCGTACTGTTCTTATTTTAACCTAAATACGCAATGAATGATACGTGAACTACTCACCACTTAGCTAAACCTACCAGTTCTTAACGCTTGAAGTGGGAGCTTCTTGGGAATAGAGCATACTTGTAAGCGCATTTCTTTACCCACAGCGGTTTCTCTTATTTACCAAGCTATCCCCGTAGTCCCTACGGTTCCTGATTCTATCTAAGCTGATTGTTTTATCCGTAGACCTTCGGTCAGGATATTGACACTTGCATTTGTATCCCAGTCATGATGTGCATCACAAACTGGGCACGTCCATTCCCGCATTTCGAGCGGTTTCTTGCCACCTTTGTGTCCGCACTCTGAACAGATTTTGCTGGAAGGAAACCATCGCCCGATCTTGATAATGTCACGACCATACCAGTCAGCTTTGTATTGTAGTTTCGTCACAAAACTAGACCAGGAAACATCAGAAATGCTTTTAGCCAGTTTATGGTTACGCAACATCCCTTTTGTGTTTAAGTCTTCAATACAGATAATATCGTGATTTTTGATAATTTCTGTACTCAACTTATTCAGAAAGTCGTTACGCTGATTCCTTACTTTTTCATGTAGTCGTGCAACTTTGCGTTTTTGCTTTTGATAATTTTTAGCTTCAAATAGATTGCGACCTTTGTTTTTGGCCGACAAGGCACGCCTAGACAACTTACGTTGTTCACGTTTTAGTTTCTTTGCCATCTTTGACGTAAATTTATTGTTATCAATCTTTTGACCATCAGAAAGAATGGCAAAGTCTGTAACACCCAGGTCAATCCCTATAGCAGAGTTGGTTTTAGGTATTTCCAATATTTCTTCTTTACACAATAAGGAAATATAATATCTCCCACTTGAATGACGAGAGATGGTAGCGGATTTTATGAATCCTTTTGGTTGTCTGTGAAGCTTAATTCTAATAAGCGATTTCAGTTTAGGAACTTTGATGAATGTATTATCAAATAAACGTACCGTGCCATTTTGATTGTTAGTGGTATAGCTTTGAACAGGATTTTTCTTGCTTTTGAACCTTGGAAATCCGACGGATTTATCACGAAAGAAATTTTTATATGCTTTATCTAGATTTAGTTGTGCATTCGCTAAAGCAAGGCTATCCACTTCTTTCAAAAACGGAAAGTCTTTCTTGTATTTAGCCGGCGTTGGAAAGCTCTTCTTTTTAGCGGGATCATTTCTGGTTTCTTCATAATTTTTCATTCGGTCAGCGAGCATGAGATTGTAGACCTTACGGACACAGCCAAAAGACTTCGCAAAAAAAACCGCTTGCTCTTCTGTTGGATAAATTCTGAATTTATAGGCTTTTAGTCGTTCCATAAGGTCCACCCCTATTTATGATTGTTGCTTTGATTTTGAATATACGTCTTGATGACAGCAAGTGGCGCACCACCAGTTGTCAAGAGGCAGAAACTTTTAGACCAAAACATTCCTTTCCAAAGATATTGCTTGATGTTTGGGAAGTCTCGTTTTATCAATCGGGAGCTCGCACTTTTATAAGCATTGATGAATTTTGTCAATGCTGTTTTTGGGTGTGCTTTGAACATAATATGAAGATGGTCTTGATCATGATTCCATTCCACCAGGGTTATGTGATACGTTTCTGCAATGCGTACAAAAGTTGTTTTAGCAAATTCAGATATGTCATCATCAATCACTTGTCTACGGTATTTAGTTACCAACACAAGATGATAATGGAGAAGAAATACTGAATGATTATTCGTATCTCATTCCATTGTTATCTCAGCTCATTTCTTATCTAGACTGATTATAACCTAGGACAAAATAAAAAGGCAATAAGCCTTTCAGATCGGTTTACGAGTTCCCAACGGTAACCCGCATACCGAACGGCATTCATCACCCACCTATAGAGGATGGGCGACTTCTGCCTAATTAAGTTAAAAAGCTAGGTGCTCTTGCACGATTTTTTCGCACAATTCATGTGTTTTTTCTGAGCTTGATAAGCTTACCGGATTAATACCCGTAGATACACCTTCAATAAAGCTCTCAATAAGTGGAGCAAACCCCCGCTTCTCAAGTGTCCCTGTCCAGTCACCAAAACTTTCAGTTATTGCACGGTTTTTTTCCAATATTTGTAGTTCGGTCAAATCCGTCACACGATGTATGCCCGCGAGTGACTGAACCTCTATTTTTTCTTGTTTGGCACCAGCTTCATAATTCATTGAGACAATGGCTGTTGTTTGCTCGGTTTCCAGACACAGCCATACCCGTTTGAGTTTGCCATCTTCTTCAGTAATACGGGATTGCGATGCTATAATAGGGTCATCCAATAAATATAAAGCAGTATCCAAGATATGAATAAATAAATCATATATCGCGAAACGGACTTCCTCGTCATTATTTACGCGATCCTTTTGAATAAAAATCATTTTTTTGTCCGGAATATCCTTCAATTTTTTAACCATCGGAGCAAAGCGACGGTTAAAACCTACCGTCAAAAGCACTCTCTTTTCTTCTGCCAGAGCCAGCAATTCTTTTGATTCAGCTAAATTCTCACTAATGGGCTTATCCACGTAAACGTGAACACCCTTTTTCAATAAAAATTTGATTGTTTCATAGTGGACATGAGTAGCGTTATGAACGAAAGCGGCATCTAGTTCGATTCCTTCTAACGCTTCAATGGATTGGTGCAAATGCCGGAATCCATATGCTTGACCAACGTCGTTTAATACTTGTTGATTTCTGGTAACAAGATGCCATTCAATATCACTCCGCATTTGTGAAATGACAGGCAAGTAAGCTTTTTGGGCGATGTTTCCAATTCCAATAACTGCTATTTTCAACATGTATGACCTTCGCTTTCAATTTCGACTTTCTTATATTGTATCATTAATGAAAACTGTTACAATATTAATAACCAGTTTTTTTGAAGGGAGAAATTAATTTGCAAATTAAAGAAAAAGTTTTCGGGAAGATAAATGAAACCGATGTCATAGCTATCACACTGACAAACACGTCAGGTGCGTCCATCACCGCCATGACCTATGGTGCCACTTTACTTGAATGGTCAGCCCCTGACAAAGATGGCTCTTTTGCAAACATCACAATCGGTTTGGATAATTTAGATGATTATATGCTTCATCGGCCCTTTTATGGCGCAACTATAGGGCGCGTAGCGGGACGAATTGCCCAAGGTAAATTCAAGCTTAACGAGATAGATTATCAACTCGAACAAAATCAAAACGGTAATCATCTGCACGGAGGAGCCCAGGGTCTTGATACAAAAATTTGGGAATACCGCGTAGAGAACAACGAATCCCAAGCAAGTATTGTCTTCTCTTATTCTGATCCAGCGGGATCGAATCACTATCCAGGAAATTTGAATGTAGAAGTTATATATACATTTACTGAAGAAAACGAATGGAAAATTAATTATAAAGCTACTGCCGATGCACCCACACTATTCAATCCAACCAATCATGTTTATTTTAATTTACATGGTAATATGAAAAACACCATCTTGGATCACGAACTGCATATTGCGGCTGATCGCTTTGTAGAACTGGATGACAATACCATTCCAACCGGAAATAAAGTATCTGTGGCTGGGACACCTTTTGATTTCCGCCAACCTACCTTTACAAAACAGGCTACAGAATCTGATCATCCTCAGGCCAAAGCAGTGGCTGGGCTGGATCATCCTTTCATCTTGAATCATTCTAAAAATAAGGTTGCTGCTCGTTTATATGAAGGCACAAGCGGCCGTTGTATCGAAATGACAACGACTGAACCAGTGGTGGTTGTATTTATGCACAACGGACCAAGCGCGTTCACATACAACGGGAGCGCGATTCCAGCCTATACGGGTATCACACTTGAAACGCAAGGTTATCCTGATTCGATCAATAAAAATGATTTTGGGAATACCGTTTTAAATCCAGGCGAAACCTATGAATCACAAACCATTTATAAATTTAGCGTGGAATAACAAAAGAACCATCCTCCCGATGAAACGGGAGAATGGTTCTTTTATTATTAATTGTTTGTTGTTGCCACTTCTACTTCTGATTCCTGTACAGGACTTTCTGCTGAACGCAACTCAGACAGTCTTTCTTGAACGCCTTCCATTGCTTTACTATCCAGTTTGTAGAATTTCATAAATACTAGGGCAATAACAATTGAGATAAACGGCAGGACTGCATAAAGCAGAAGTGCTATCATTCTTAAGTCACCAGACAATGGTGTGTCAGCCGTTGGATAAGCTGTACCAAAACCAACTGCCGCTAAAAGCCAACCAATCATCATTGGTGCAAGTGAAGATGCCAATGAGTCTGTTAATGAGAAAATCGTTCCGATTACACCCGCAACATAACGACCAGACTCACTTGTTTCGTAGTCAGAAATATCTGCTGACATTGTAAGTACCAAAGAGGATGGTGAACGGGAGAAGCCACGAGCCAAAGCGTAAATCGAAATAAATAGAACTGCTTTAAATGTGATGTTACCAAAGTCCACATCACCTGGTTGGATGTTCATCATCAACATACCCAATACAACAAAGAATACAGACGCTAGGGATAGGTAAATAATATATGCGCCGCGTAGTCCTTTTTTACGAGCCAAAGCTGTTGCTCCAAAAGTAATCAACAAATCTGGAATAATTGTCAGCATGGACATTTGACCAGATAGTGCAAAGTTACCAAGTAAAATACCGAAAACAATAATTTGAGCAACTTGGTCACTCATCAATTGTACACAGAATTTAACGAATGCAGCTGCCATAGAAAGCATTTGCAAAGGACGGTTGCCTTTAATAACATGTGCGTAATCTTTTAAGCTTGTTTCAGTTGTATTTTCACCTAAACCAAAGTATTGTTTTTGGTCTTTTGCCGAAATACCGATAATAGCCAAGATACATAGAATCAAGGAAACAACGATAACAGTACCAACTAACTCTTGGAAGAAACCAAGTGTAAAGCCACCATATTTTGGCTCTAGGTAGTTCGAAGCGTAAATTTGTCCACCAGTGAAAACAAAAATCATGAAAATTCCATCTGAAATATTGAACATTGGACGTTGTTTTGGATCACTTGTCAAAACAGATTGACCAGCTTTTGTAACAGAAGCTTGTAATGAATAACCAATTTTATGGATAATCAAAGCTACCACCAATACGGGTAGACGAGCAGGTTCCGGTAACAAATGTGTTGTAAACAAAATCAAGAATGATGCAATTGTTATCAAGTTACCCATTAACATCAACGGACGGTACTTGCCCCATCTAGTTTCTGTTTTATCAATAAACACCCCAATTGCAGGGTCAATAATACCATCAAAAATACGAACATATCCCATAAGTTGACTAATGAACAATGCTGCAAGTCCTACAAGACCAGTTGAATAATAAGTTACAAATCCGAATGCAAATAAGTACAAGTTTGTGGAAGAGTTATTTAATGAGAATAAGACAATTTGCCACCATTTGGCTGTATGATATTTTTCTTGCATATTACTAGTTGAATCTGACATTTCCTTACCTCCAATTTATATTTAAACACTATTTATGAAAACCGCTTTCGAAAAATATATCACAATAAAAACAAATTATTATTGAAAACGATTTCATTTCACTTTAACGACAAATTGATTTTTAAATATCCTCTTTGCCAATAAAAAGTAGGAATATCCTTTATACATTAAAGCACTTACAATCAATTTGACCTCATAAGTATAGTGAAAAAATGAACATTAGACATTAACTAAAATTGCTGGTTTTTGAACTACTTTTGCACAAAACAAAATGAAAGCGCCTATGTTAGGCGCTTTCACATTTTTAATTATGCAAGTTTTTAAGATACACAACTGGAGAACTCCCAGTAATTTTCTTGAATATTTTACTGAAGTAGGAATTACTGTTGTAACCTAATTTTTCTGAAACTTCCCCTACAGTTACTTCCCCACCCTGGAATAACAACTTTGCCGCTTCTATTTTTTGGTGGTTTACGTACTCACTAATGGTATAACCTGTTTCTTTTTTAAACTTTCGTGCCAAATGTGAACTGTTCACATGAAATGTTGCGGCCAAATTTGATACATTTAATTCTTCCCGCAAGTGATTTCCAATGAAAACAACAATTTCTTTTATTAAAGGTGAATACTTTAAGGTTGAATAATTTGCTACCAGATCACAATATTCAGCAAACATATTGGGACTGATGACGTGTTCCAAATAGTCCGTTGTGGTTGCCTGTTCGATTTGGATGGCATATTTTTCAAAAACCAGATGTAAATAAATGGCAGCTACCCCACCTAGCTCCCCCGCTACCCGGCATAATGTATTTCGGATAATCATCCCATTCTTGCGTGTCCGCAATGGATCTCCCTTCAAATGTGGATTACCATAATAATATCCGCTATTTTGATCTAGTCCCGGCATTTTAGTGGCGCGGTCCAACATTTCTCTATTTCCACTTTGAATGGCTTGAATAAGTAGTTTATCCCGTTCCATCGATTTTTCGATAAAGTGTATCGAATTGCCTCGATTATCAAGATTATCTTCTGACAATAAATCATATAGGTTCGTGGAACTTGTATAGTTTTCTGCCATCCATTTCACCCCAAACGTTTTTCTATTATTATACTTGAAATAACCCAGAACTACAAAAGGCAACTCCAATCAAGAAGTCATGAAACGCTTGAATTGAGTGGCATCGTCATTTTTTTTAACAAGCCTGATAGCATATACCAATATCACGGTTGAACCTATCCAGGCCATCGGATGGCTAACAAGAATGCCCGTGAAGCCAAATGTACCGGCAAGTGCAAGCGGGACCAAAATTCGCATTGTCATTTCCATCAACCCCGCAAGCGTTGGAGCGACGGCTTTTCCAATACCTTGAAGTGTATAGCGAATCACGAATAATACGGATAATACCATGTAAAATGGTGTCGTAAGTTGTAGATAGCGCTCAATATACATCAATGTTTCCGGGTCGTCGGCTCCAAATAAAGTCTGTGATAAAGAGGTACCAAAGAAGAATAGAAGAAGGCCTATGGTGAGGCTATAACCCAGGGAGATAACCAAGCTGCCACGTATCCCTTGCCATACTCTTTCCATCAACCCCGCCCCTGCATTTTGAGCGGCAAATGTTGCCATAGCAACTCCAATTGAAATCAAAGGCATAACAATCATGGCT
The DNA here is from genome assembly GCF_052266715.1 of Jeotgalibaca sp. A122. Lineage (NCBI taxonomy): Bacteria > Bacillati > Bacillota > Bacilli > Lactobacillales > Carnobacteriaceae > Jeotgalibaca > Jeotgalibaca sp. A122. The sequence goes on from NZ_JBQPRB010000004.1 coordinate 133,949, forward strand.
TCAATCCTTTGTCCAATAGCATGGGCCTCCACCGGAGAAGAACCCAAAGTATTCAGCATCAACTGCAAGATAATCGAACCTATGGTTATGATAGCTGACTGAATACCTATCGGGAGACTCATTTTCAAATGAAGTTTTATTTCTCTCTTATCAACTTGAATATCACCTTTTTGAATCTTGAAATAACTGATGCGACGAGACAAATAAAAATAACAGATGATTCCGACTAGAAATTGAGACAAAATAATTGCCAAAGCAACTCCTTTCACTCCTAGCGGTATAATAATAACGAACAGAAAGTCAAAAATAATATTAAGGATTTGCGATAATACCATCAAATATAATAATTGCCTGGTACTTCCCATGGAGCGTAATGAATTTATCATGACATGAAAAAGCATCATTGCGCCCAGTCCCAGTATGGAATAAATAAAATAATCTTTACTCTGACTATAGAATTTTACAGGTATATGCATTAACGACAACAAAAAGTCCGAAAATACATAACCCAGGACACTGATAAGTACAACAATAACCAGCGACAACAACAAACTAGAAATAAAACTGCTACGGATTCGGTCTCCATCTTTCATTCCCAACCTTTGTGCCAACACCAAAGAAAGGCCCGAAGCAATCCCTTGAATAAATCCTTGCAAGAAGAAAGTTAAACTCGCAACTGCCCCAATAGCGCCTAACGCACTTAAGCCAAGTGTTCTCCCCACTATCATCGTATCTATTAGACTATATAATTGTTGGAACAAATTCCCTAAAATTAAAGGAATCGTAAATTTAATCAGGAGTGTCAACGGTTTCCCCACGGTCATATCTGTCATTTTTCAGTCTCCATCTGCGGTCTAATTTTTAGTATGCGGATTCATTTTACTACATTTTAGGAATAATAAAAGATGGTTATTTCCGAACATTTTTTATATAATATTCAGTGCCGATAAAGAGGAGGAAAAAAATTGAAAAAAAACTTAACTGTGCGGCTCCTATATACGATACTTGGGATCATTTTAATAGGATTTGCTGTCGCTTTTGTACGCATTGCCTCTCTTGGAACAGATCCTTTTACAACCTTAAATCTTGGAATTACTGAATTTACAGGACTTCGCTATGGCATAACAAGTATTCTCACTACCACAATTGCCACTATTTTTATTCTATTTGTAGATAAACGCTTAATCGGCCTGGGTACCATCTTGAACATTTTGTTAGTGGGAAATATTTCCGATATTATCGTTAATTTTGGTCTCGGAACATTTGGACAAGCCGAAGCATTATGGCTGAGGATTGTCATTGCTATTCTGGGTGTTTTATTCTTGGCAATCGGAGCGGCAATGAATATTGTTGCTAATCTGGGAGTTTCTCCGTATGATGCGTTACCATTAGTTGCAGAGACACTTGGAAAAGGCAAAATTCGTTTCCAATATGCTCGGATTGTGTTGGACTTTTCATCCGTTGGCCTCGGATATGTGCTGGGTGCAACAGTTGGAGCGGTGACACTTGTAAGTGCGTTCTTAATGGGACCTCTATTGCAATTTTTCCGGATTAAATTTTTCAAGCTATTACAAAAATTCGAAGCAAATTAAAAATGAAGGGAGTGGGACAAAAGGCGTTTAGCCCCGAATCTTCTACCGTATACCATATCCGTAAGCTACTAAAGTAGCAACGGCTATGGCAACTGGAACGAATAAGCGCAGGATGGTCGCAGACCATCTGATCTTTATTATGGAGGCACTGTGGGCTAACGCCCAAGTGTATCATGTTTGTAAGCTGCCGAAGCAGCAACAACCATGACAAAGTGACGTCGGGGCTGCCTTTTGGAGCACGTTTACGGGGCAGATGTACGAATACAGGAAAGAGGCCGGGACTTTTGTCCCGGCCTCTTCATTTTTTAAGTTATGTCTACCGCCAAGGTTGAAAGCATCCACTCCACCCCAAATTTGTCGGTTGTTTGGCCATAGAGGGGACTCCAGAAAGTTTCCTGTAGTTCCATATTCACTTTTCCACCTTGTTTTAACTTATCAAACACATCGCGTGTTTCTTCTATATTGTCAAAGACGAGTGTCACGGTGATATTGTTACCCACAACATACGGCATTCCCGGAAAATTGTCGGAAAGCATGAGATAGGATCCGTTTGGCAATTGGAGGGTAGCATTCATGATCCGGTCTTGGATAGATTCCGGCACGGGATCTCTTTCAGGATCTTCTGGCATATCGCTGAACTTTGTGAGGTCTAGAATATCTGCACTTAAGATATCCGCGTAGTAGTTGATTGCTTCTTCTGCTCTTCCTTCGAATACTAGGTAAGGATATGAATCGATTAACATATTATAACCCTCTTTTCGAATAAGATACTTGCACGTTCATCTTAGTTTGTTTTACACTAGCCGTCAAAGAATAACTATTCGTTAACTTTCATTTTTTTGTTGTAAAACTCATTCAATAAGCATATAATTACCCAGTACTACCATTAGTTTGAATTTTTCAGTTCTTATTCCTTTATTTTATAGTAAGATAGGGATTGACTGAACATTTAGGGAGAGATTTAAGTGGAGAGAGTAGTAGGAACTGTCGTTAGAGGTCTTCGTGGTCCAATCATCAACAAAGGTGATGACTTAGAACAAATCGTTGTCGACACTGTACTGAACGCAGCAAAGGTTGAAGGGTTTACCATCGGTGACCGTGACATCATTTCTGTAACAGAATCAATCGTTGCTCGGGCACAAGGAAATTATGCATCTATCGATGACATTGCAACAGATGTTGCCAAAAAATTCGGGGATGATACAATCGGTGTTATTTTCCCAATTTTAAGTCGTAATCGTTTTGCTGTATGTTTACGTGGAATTGCAAAAGGTGCGAAAAAAATCGTATTGATGCTTAGCTACCCTGCTGATGAGGTTGGTAATCATTTAGTAGATTTAGAATCACTGGATGAAAAAGGCGTGAACCCTTGGACAGATACATTGTCCGAAGCTGAGTTCCGTGAACACTTTGGATATAAAAAACATACCTTTACTGGAATCGACTATATTGATTACTATAAATCAATTGTAGAAGAATATGGTATTGAGTGTGAAGTTATTTTCTCAAATAACGCAAAATCCATTCTAGACTATACAAAGAGCGTTTTGAATTGCGATATTCACTCACGTTTCAGAACAAAAAAACAATTGAAAGATAACGGTGCTGAAAAAGTTTACAGCTTGGATAACATTTTGGCTGAACCTGTTAACGGCAGTGGCTTTAATGAGTCCTATGGTTTGCTTGGCGCTAACAAAGCAACTGAAGGAACAGTTAAATTGTTCCCTCGCAATGCACAACCAATCGTTGATAACATCCAAAGCCGCATTAAAGAAGCAACAGGCAAAACGGTTGAGGTTATGGTATATGGTGACGGCGCGTTCAAAGATCCTGTCGGGAAAATTTGGGAACTTGCTGATCCAGTTGTATCTCCAGCTTACACACCTGGTCTTGACGGAGTTCCTAGCGAAATCAAATTGAAATACTTGGCTGACAACAACTTCGCTGAATTACAAGGTGAAGAATTACGTCTAGCAATTTCTGAGTTCATCAAGAACAAAGAAACTGACTTGGTTGGCGCAATGGAATCTCAAGGAACAACTCCTCGTCAATTGACTGACTTAATTGGCTCCCTGTCCGATTTAACTTCAGGTAGTGGAGATAAAGGAACACCTTTCATCTTCATCCAAGGTTACTTCGATAATTATACTAAATAAGAAAATCCGCATAACCTGTATTGGTTGTGCGGATTTTTTGACATCTTTTGTGGAAAATTATTTTTTAATATACTTTTCAAATAATGGTCGCAAGATAGGTTCCAGGATGATATAAAAACCTGCATTCCCAACTGCATGAGCAAAGTCAAACGGCAAACCCAAAGTATAATAGGCCCAAAAATTAGTCATGCCATAGGTTTTATATGACACCAACGATATCACGAACCCATAGAAAAAACCTGAAAATAAGGCAAACAAAACAAAAAGCCACTTTGTTTTGTTTCCATGAATAGGCCGTAGTACGATTCCTGTAAAAAGGATAATCACTGCATAGCTAAACAGTTGGGCAAACGTCCAAGGACCCATCCCCATTATCATATTTGATAAAAAGAGGGATAGACCAGCCACAATCAACCCGTCCCCCAGGCCTAGATACAAGGTCAGTATTAACAAAATAGCGGTCATGGGTTGAACATTGGGTAAAAATTGAAAGACAACGCGTCCGACATAATTCAATGCAACCAAAATTGCCAGCAATGCAATATGTTTTGCATCATAACGCTTCATTGACATGGTTACTCAAGTCCTGCTAAATCGAAATCCACGACGTCTCCATCTGACAATTCTAATTCATGAGCGCCTACTGGTGCCATTTCCCCATTCAAATCAAATAACCAGTATTTACCTGCTTCTGCATCTTGCTCGTAACCATTGATTGTTGTGATGAAGTTATCTTCATCAACGACTTCGAATTCTTCTTTCATAACATCCAACAAGAATTCTCCAGGCTCTACCTCAGCTGTCACTGAACCTGCTTCAATCAATTCCCCTTCAACAGATACATTAATCGTGACCTCAGACAAATCTGCGCTTTCCACCGTTGAATCGACTGCTTCAGTTTTTGTTCCACAAGCTGTCAAAGTTGCCCCTGCAAAAAGCAATAAAAACCATTTTTTCATTCTTTACACTCCTTTTGTTTTTTACACAGGCAACAAAAAAGCCTATGCGCCCTGCCACATAGACCAAAAAAACAATACCGTTTTACCTCGAAACCGTATGCGTGCGTATAAGCATCCAGGGATAAAGATCTGACTTGAACAGCGATGATGTTCTCACAGTGGCGGGACCGTGTTGGATTTTCACCAACTTCCATATCCGAGGAGTCTTTGTATTGGGTTTTATCTTTCATCATTGTATCCAAGACTTCATTTTTTAGCAAGTCTGCAAATTAGCGAGTCGTCTTTTCCTGAACAGCTTTCTCGAAAGCCTCTTTTGTATTCTCAACTTGTATTGGAGCGTACTCTGGCCATGCATCGTCCAGCTTAGCCCCTTCATCGCAACTTACGATAAGAAATTCAGCGGAACGTTTGAAAACCCCTTCGAGTTGCGGGATATAATTCAGAAAATCCGTGACATCTCTCAACGAAATTGCCGCGCTCCCTTTTTTCTTAAACGTTTTTGCAACTAAATATTTATTTCCCATAACTCCTCCTGAATCAGTAATTTTCTACAAGTCGTGCTATCTGTTCCTCCAGTTCTGCCATTATGACGAAACGGGCTTTGCGAATCATTTCCTTGCCATCTACAAATAGTAACAACGCTGGTACAGTAAACACACTAAACGCCCCTGCTATGGCTGGAATCTTGTCAGCATCCACTTTTATCATTTTAACTTCAGGGAAAGCAGTTAACATTTCCCTAACCTGTGGTAAAACAGCATGGCATACGCCGCAGTCTATCCGAGAAACATAAACAAAAGCAAATTGATGTTCCGCTATAAAGGTATGAACATCCTCTATGCGTTGCGCTTCTACATATGGAATCAATGCCATTCCCTCCTTTAATTTTTCCTTTTTTAATATTATAACATGATATACTAAACCTATAAAAAAAGGAGTTTCTATATGTCACGAAATAATAAATGGTTAAATTGGGGATTTGTCGTAGCCTGGATGGGGCTCATTTTTTCCTTTTCGGCCCAAAAAGGCTCTGATTCCGGTTCTTTGAGTGGTTCAATCGTCAGCACCATTCTTTCGCTCTGGCATTCCCTCTTCCCCTCTATCACCCTAGACCAAGACACAATACATTTCCTCATTCGCAAAGGTGCCCACTTCACCGTTTATCTTATACTGGGGTTACTGGTCGTGAATGCACTCTCTAAAAGTGGCGTAAAAAGTAAAAAACGTTACGCGTTGGCTCTTTCCATTTGTTTCTTGTACGCAATTAGCGACGAAATCCATCAAGCTTTTGTACCAAATCGTGGTCCTAGCTTTTGGGATGTGCTGTTGGATACGAGCGGATCTGCTTTTGGTCTGTTAGGATATGGGACGGCGAAAAATATGAAAAAAAAATAAAACAGCTTTCCTGAGGGAGAGCTGTTTCTGTTTGTTATTTTGCAGGCAGCACGCGTTCGAAAGGATCGCGACTGATGCCTTTTTCCAGAACTTCACGTGCGTATTCTTTTGCCGAGAATAAGCTATGGTCGCGATAGTTTCCACATTCCTTAGCAGTTACAGCTGGAATCACTTCTGTTTCCAAAACTTTTTCCAATGTTTTTTCTAAAGCTTCCGCAATTTCATCCGCAGTTGATTCATTCCATTTAATGCAATAGAATCCTGTCCGACATCCCATTGGCGAGATATCGATAATACCCGGTAAATAATCACGCATATAGGTTGCCAATAAATGTTCCAAGGTGTGAACTGCACCTGTTGGAAAAGCATCTTTATTTGGTTGTAGGAAACGCAAATCAATTTTTTGAATGGTTGCTTCTCCATTTGTTTCTGTACCAGCCACTCGTACATAGGGCGCCTTCACAATATTATGATCCAGTTCAAAACTTTCTACTTTAGCCACTTAAATTCCTCCTTTTTCCTTCTTTCCCATCCTACAAGAAAATCACTGAGAATGAAAGAGACCCGATTTGACATTTTATCTAATAAGCGTGAAAATCTAGATTAGAATATCTGACAAGGAGAAACACATGTCCTACAAAACTTTACTATTTGATATAGATGATACTTTACTCGATTTCAAGGCTGCAGAACACCACGCCATTTCAAGTCTGATGATGGAATTGGGGATTGAACCAAGTGAAATAAATATTCAAAATTATTCCCGAATTAATCAAGATTATTGGAGCCAATTCGAGAAAGGGTTACTCGCTAAGGATGTTTTAATCGCAAAGCGGTTTGAAACTTTCTTTTCCCTTCACCAACTGAGTGTAAATGGTAAAGAGATGGACAAGAAATTTCGCGGCAATTTAGAAAAAGGACACTTCTTGATTGAGGGCAGTCTTTCATTGCTGGAAAACTTGAAGTCAGAATTTGATCTTTATGCCGTGACGAATGGGGTAGCGCGCACGCAACATCGTCGCATCAACGATTCAGGCTTGATTAACTATTTCCGCGATATTTTTGTTTCCGAAGAAACAGGTTTTCAAAAACCAACAAAAGAATATTTTGACTATGTTTTTGAGCGAATTCCCGAATGCGATGTTAATAAAACTCTGATTATTGGTGACTCACTGACTTCTGATATTCTAGGAGGAATGAATGCTGGAATCGATACTTGTTGGTTCAACCCAACAAAACAAAAAAATCCTTATTCTCACATTCAACCAACTTATGAAATTACAGCTTTGGACGAACTAACTGCTATATTGAAAATATGAAGTAAAGGGATGATATAGATGAAATACTACATCAAGCAACAAGTGTTTTCATGGCGTGACCGCTTCACGGTAAAGGATGAAAAAGGTAAAGATGTTTATTTTGTGGAAGGCGAGTTATTTTCCTGGGGTAAAAAAATTGACGTAGCGGATGCTTCTGGCAATGTCGTCCTCCATATCAAACAAAACTTGTGGAATTGGCTCCCAAATTATACCCTTTTCATGCATGGCCATGAAGTGGCCACTGTCAAGAAAGAATTGTCTTTCCTCAAACCGCGTTACAGCATTTTTGGGCCTGATTGGGAAGTAGAAGGAAACATCTGGGAACATGATTACCAAATTTGGGAAAACGATGCGTTGGTCGCAACTATAACCAAGGAATGGTTCACTTGGGGTGACTCTTATGAATTGGATATTGAAGATGACAGCAATATGCTCCTGGCTTTAGGCATCATTATCACGATCGATTGCGTGATAGCCACGCAACAAGCAGCAAGCTCCAGTTAGTATCAAGTTTGAAATTTAAATCAACCTACCTCGATATGTTATTAAACCATTTTCGAGGTATTTTTTTATCGAAATGGTTCTATTAATCTTTATTAAACCATTTCATCCATATTTATTCGTTCAAATGGTGTTATTACCAATAATTAAACCATTTCGCCCTGTTTTTTATGGGGAAATGGTTTATTGAGGAACTAGGGATAGTGGCGGGGGCAAAATCCCTGCCTCTCTTATTTTGGTCGATCTTTACGATACATTTCATCCAGCGTCGCATAATATGGCCCCGCCAAACGAGCGACCGGATTTAAGGCTGCCACATCGATGTAGGCTTTTTCTTTATCAAAAACGGCTTCGTCAAAATGGAAATCTGTTACTTCCAGGAAAAAGAAGTCTGTTACAACTTTCTCCTCCCGGTTTTTGACGGGATGATAATCGTACAACTTTACTTCCATCCGAATCTTCGCTTCTTGAATACCTGGGGTTTTGACCGTTTTACTATCGATTAAGTGGAGGCCTGCGAATGCAATCTCGCTCTCATTTGCTGGTAAAGGCGCAGACGTTTCATTCATTTTATCCACAACATCCTGACTCACAATGTGGACAACGCCATTTTTATATTTAATTAAATTGCGTGCGGAATCTTTCGGCTCACCATCCGTGCCACGAAGAATGGCCATGGATATAAGCGGCAACTGATTTGAAACCCCACTAGTAAAACTGAAAGGTGCCGCATTCACCACCTTCGTTTCTTCATCCAGGGTTGTAATCCAGCCAATCGCACGTGGAACAATACTACCGGAAATGAATTTATACATTGTTTTGTTGTCTAAATCTTCAATCGCATAATGATACATCCTGTCACTCTTTTCTATAAGAATTTTCCCTCAGTATACCACAGGGTCTTCCTCCAGCTATTTAAATTGCTCCAAGCACTCAAGTGGTATATTGGTTAAAAAAGCTGTATAATCAATTGCAAACTAAAATGGGAAGTAGGGAAAAGAATTTGGATTTTGTAGCCATTGACTTCGAAACAGCCAATAATCGTGGTGATAGCATCTGTTCAATCGGAATGAGTCGTTTTTCAGACGGTAAAGAGGTTGATCGCTATTACCGTTTAATTAATCCTGTTCAATCTTTTAGCACTTCTAACATTGGCGTCCATGGTATTTATCCAGAGGATGTCAGGGATGAAAAACGATTCGATGAATTGTATCCGGAAATACGTGGTTTCATTGGGGATGATCCGTTAGTAGCTCACTTTGCGCAATTTGACGTTAAATGCCTTCAAACCACGATTGAAACATACCGCTTACCCAAAATGGAGAATGCTTATTTCTGTTCCTGTGTCATGGCGAAAAAATTGCTCAATCTTAAAAGTAATAGTCTCGTAAACGTCCTGGATTACTATGGTCTGGGCATCGAGAACCATCATAATGCCATGGACGACGCTTCCGCGTGCGGTCAAGTAGCAAGTAAGCTGCTGCGTCCTTATGATTATGAAATCAAGGGATTTCTAGAAGAACATAATTACCAAATGGGGCAATTATTCTCCCACCGCTTCGGGCCGATTAAAAACATTAAAAAACCCACGGCGAAACAAAGTACTATTCTACGTCCAAAATCGGCACTTTTTGATATCACTCATCCTTTTTATAAAAAGCACGTTTGTTTTACTGGTCGACTTTCACAAGTTAAACGCCAAGAAGCCGCACAGATGGTTGTGGATGCGGGCGGATACTTCGACCCGCAGCTCGCCTACGAAACAACCTATCTCGTTGTTTCCAATAGTGATTGGGCAAAAATCGGCACGGCTTCAGAAAGTCGTAAAATCGAACAAGCTCGTGAACTTCAGGGATTGGGTCGCAACTTAACCATTTTGTCGGAAAAAGACTTCCTCAGGTTATTTTAAATATACAACCCTAAGTGCGCCATGCACTTAGGGTTGTATATTTTTACTATAGTAGGCGTACTCGCTCTGGTCGGTAATACTTGAAATGACATAACTTCCCGACACTTTACCTTCCAGAATGTAACTGGAAATGCTACTGATTTTGCGATTTTTAAATTCTTCAATTAAAGAATAAACCAAGGCTGAACCAAGCCCTTCATGGTGTTTATTAACGGCCATATAAAGGATGATATAGTTTCGCGTGGTTTGCTTCGTTAACAAAACGCGTAGAATTTCTTTTTTAGATAATGTTTCTTTAACGAGCTGGTTGCCGTAATTCGGCACTGCAATCAAAAAACCAGCCAGCTTCCCCATGGGATCAAATGCTAATTTCACATAACGTAAAACCAGAATGAGTTTCAAATTATCATATAATTTCATGAACTCTTCATCGCTGATACCTTTAAATACAGGAAAATTTTTAAATCGCTCCTGCAACATTTCCGATACTTTCTTAAAATCAGCATCCAGCGTTTGCTTTGATGGACTTTTAATAGTGTAGCCTTTAGCCTTAAACAGATGGTAGCGCGCCACATATTTTTCTTGATTAATCATTTCATCGACAGGAGCATAGTGATTGGAAAAATAAGTCGCCGACCGATTGAAACCATTGGCTTCCCAAAGTTTTTGGTAATAGGCATGGTGATACAACTCCGAAAAATAAGGTTCTTGTTCAAAATGATTGATTTTTAAACGGTAACCTAACCAAAAACTTGCATTCATCGGTCCTTCTATTTTTTCCTTCCCATACATCTGGGCTAAATGCGTTGCAAAATCCATTAATAATTTGGCAGCTTCTAAATTATTTTCGGCCTCGAAATAACCCAGATACGCAGTTGAATCATCTGGGTAACATGTCAAAACAGCTCGTGCAATGATTTGAGTGCCTTCTTTAACCACTATTGGTGTTACCTTGAAGTAGTGACTGAGTGGATGCTTCCCTTCCAGCAGCTGTCGCAAATCTTTTTTGTTTTCAGTGCGAAAACCAGGCTCATAGAGGGTATCGGAAAAATCAATAAAGCGTTCTTGTTCCACTTCATTTAATCGTTCTACCTTCATCAAAAGCCTCCTTTCGAGTAACCTGTCCAGTATTACCATCTAATATCACTTGTTCGCCCGATTGCAATTGTTGCGTTGCATGTTTAATGCCAACAACAGCTGGGATTCCCAATTCGCGGGAAATAATAGCCGTATGGGACAATAAGGATCCTTTCTCGGCAATAATCCCTTTTGCTTGCGTGAGCAGAAACACCCAACCCGGATCCGTCATCTGCGTCACCAAAATCTTATCTTTGGCATCGGTCCTCACCTCGTTTGGCTGGTGGACCACTAAGATCTCACCCTCGACGATACCATTTGAAGTGGGAGTACCTTGCAATATTTTTTCATCAGTGCCCTGGCGAGCATTCTCTATATTACGAACAACCTTATTGTAGGGACTCCCCTGAAACACCAAATACCCGTATGCCGGTAGTGATTCAAATCCTTCTTGAGCCAACTTACGCTCCTCGATGACACCATGATAATCCTTTAAGTCAAATATTTCCTCTGTTGTTAACCAAAACACATCGTCATGAGCTGAAATAAGGCCTTTTTGCTCTGCTATCTCTCCCAGACGCCCGAACAAAGTCCGCACCATTCCATAAATACGGCTCCGATTCAAGCGTGATGTTTCCCTGTGTTGGATACCCAGACGCGCTCGTTTACTAACAAAACGAAAGACATGTTTACGCCACCCTTTAAACGGTTCCTCCATTTCTGACGGAGCCGTTGTGATAGGCTTTGGCGAAGTATCCAATAAATCCACCATCTGCCGAATAGCTTTTAACGGCTGGCTGCGGAAGGTATCAGCTTCCAGCTTCAGTTCCTCCAATCCTCGATCACCATATTTATCGATATACCGCGTAAATTCTTGTGCAAACGCAGGCTTGCGATTCAAAAACAAGGCCAATTCTGACTCTGTTTGAATCTGCTTCAATTCTTCAACCAAGTCATGTTCACGGACAAAAGCCATTAGCTGTTGCATCCCGATTACAGGCTCCATACTGGACATCATAGGAATTCCGGAAAACCAATGATACCATTCACCACTTTCAGGATCTTTGCCCCATTTTCTTAAGATACGTTTTGAAATTCCGGTGTATATAAACGCGTATAAATCATTAACCAGTGTTATATCCCATTTCGTTAAAACCTGCTCTGCTAAAGTGTTATAGAGTTGTTCAACTTCATCCGCGGTCATATCAGCCTTGTATGTTTCTGTGAAAAAAACAGATGTGTCTTGAAATTCCTGATTCAATTCATCCATTTGCTGAGGAGCTGTTATCAACTCTTTTAAAATACGTACGGAAATTGACAAACTTTCCCATAGACTCGTTTTTTTCTCTAAATCATGTGAGATAACGACTTCTTTTTGCGAGAAACCCATCATTTCTTGCCAAATAGGCAGGATGAGTTTGGGAAAGGGTAAAAATTGTAGTAATCCATATAAATGGTTCATATTATAGTACATGCGTCCATTAATTCGTACCACGAGTTCCTCGAAAGCTGATTGGTAACTGGCTACCAAAGCTTGTGAACGTGAAAAACGCCAAGCGACCCCTTTAAAAACGTGCTCATAAGCAAACTTAATGAAACTCTCCGTTAATGGTTGGGTCAAGCCAGGATAACTCTCTACCAAGTTACTATTGTTATATACGACAACTTCTCCCCTAGGATACGTTGTAATCGGTCGGGCTTGTAACACAAAAACTTCACCCTTGTAAACCGCAAACTCAATATCCAACTTTTCTTCCGAAAGGCCATCCACTTGTTCCAACAAGCTTTCCAGTTCTTCCTCACGCAATTGCGGACTGTCCTCTTCTCGCTCAAAATAAATCAATGATTCGTCACGTTTTAAAAAATAGGTGGTTACCGGAACTTCCGCATTCACAACCCCTTCTCCCAGGCCATTGCCGACGATTAACACACTTTCATTCAAAAGACCTTGTGGATTCGCGGTAAATAACACACCGGATTTTTCCGCCGGGACCATTTCCTGCACGATTACCGTTAAACCCAATTCGCGCTTTTCTATTTCGTGAAAATGCACATAGTCCTGGATATGATTATTCCCAACAGCGCGTAAACATGCTAAAATCTTTTCCCCCAATTTTTCTTTGGGAACATTTAAAAAGGTTTCAAATAGACCAGCGAAAGAAGTTTCATTACCATCTTCCATAATAGCGGAAGAACGCACTGCATAGAGCGGGACCTCGCTTAGCGAAGCCAGCAATTCTTCTTCCACTTCCATAGTATTTCCAGTTTGGCGAATATAATCTGCAACGGGCATGGATAAGGCGAAAAAATCGGGAACATTTAACCCCAATTTTTTCATGTTAGCAAGCTCAACCGCTTTGCCGCCACTGTTTTCTCGTGTCATTTGGTTATACGTGAGCCAGTTTTTCATGAATCCTACTCCTTTAGAAATATAGCATTGCGATAAGTATCAAAAAAATAGAGAGATGCACCACCAAATAAGCGGGAACAATCGTTTTTAAGTTTTTTCCGGCCGGTGCTTGATAATAACGATAAAAGAAATATAACAATACCCCATAGGCAACGATCAATAAAACAGATGCGCTTAATTCATAAACTAGAATCCAGGCGGCTAAAACGCCTACCGCGGCAATGCCCACAATAGCCAATAGCGAACCTTTGAAACCCCATACCTGAGAATAGGTGACGTATTGGTTCTCATCCATAGGCGCTTTAATTTTTCGGGATATTTCCCATAATAGTGCTGGAATATATAGAACGATGGCAACACAGACATTTTCCCATGTCCACAAGGCTAACCCGTAATGATAGGTAACAAAATGAATCACATAAAAACTAAGAATTAACTGAACCGGGTTATGTGTGACAAGTGCCAATACTAAACTCGGTTCTATTTTATCGCGTTGAAAAAACCAAACTGTCATCAAAAATCCATAAAAGATAACCAATAAAAATGGCCCCAGCGGTTGTGGCAGCACTAAATTGATTCCCACCATTGTTACAAAAAGTAGCGTTCCCAGGAACCATAAATCTCGTTTATAAACGCGACCGGATGGCAAGGGGCGTTCGGGATAATTAATCCGGTCATTTTCTAAATCCTTGAATTCATCAGCTATCCGTAATAAAAACAAAAAGGCAAAGACTGTATAAACAATCCCTAAATCTTCCCAATGAAATTGATAAATCGGGGGCGCTTCCGCAAAAGTTAAAACAGCTAAATATTGAACAGCCACCATTAAAGTACTTATAAATAATCGCGGGATAACTGGGTACATTTCATTCGCATAAATTTGTAGTCGTTTAAACATGTCTCCCCACCTTTTCTCCGTATCGAACTTTTACTTCAATCCCTTTATGGTTGTGGGATGAAATATCCTCATCCAGCATAATGGTATCTTTTTCATAACAGACCACAATACTAGAACCGCCATAGGCAAAATAGCCCTTCTCTTGTCCTTTTTTAAATTGCGTAATACCGTGATCGTGGATTTTCCCAACCAACATCGCACCCACTTCGATAAATAAAATGCGCCCAAAATGTTCCGTCTCCAATAGTTGCCATTGCCTGGTATTTTCGGAAAATACACGTGTATGGCGGTGAGCTAGCGGGCGCACTGAGTGAAGAACGCCGGGGATGTATTGTCCAGCAACCTTTTTTCCAGCTTCCGGGTAACAGTAGCGATGATAATCATCCATCGTCAGACGATACACGAAGCAATGCCCGCCTTGAAATTGTCCGGCTACATCGTTATCCCGAACCAATTCTTCGAGCGTATAACTTTGGCCTTTAATTTTAAAAACACCCGCACGCGTTATCGGATAGACCATCAACTTGCTGTCGGCGACGGCTATTAATTGGTCGGTTGCGGTCGCAATGGGACGCACGGAAGGTTTCAAACGCCGGGTAAAAAAGGCGTTAAAAGAATGAAAAGAATTCCTTTCGGATTCAGTTAAATCGATGTCGTATTTTTCAACGAAAGGCTGGATTTTTTTAATGGACCGCTTGGTATTATTAAGCCGTGCTTTCCAATTGGAAAAAGCAGGCTGGATAAGCGGTCTCAAAATGATTCTTCCTAAAGAAGTTCCATAAAGAAACTTGAGTGTTTTTCCGCCCACTTCCAATTCTTCATAAAAGTCTTCGGTTTGACGATTGTAAATTTTCGGCATGGTCATAACCTACTTCCAACAATAACAACAACGATTATCGCCAATATAATAAAAAGGAGGTACATCTTTCCGGATGGTCTTGCAACCGGAACATTCCATATGAAACCTAACGGTAAAATGAAGTAAATAAGTGCGACTGTTGCGCGAAACAAAGCACTCCCCACTGCTCCAAAAAGACTGAAGAAAGCATACGTTACCGTTAAGGTTAAGGTGATATACGTCAATGGCATACCAATAAAAGCATCACCTTTGGTAATATGAAAATAACCGAGGCGATGAACACCGCAAACTGCATACAAAGTCGCAAGTATGAGCGGTACATACTGTCCTTCAAGTAATTGAAAGAGAAACGCAATGGGCAGAGCAATAAAGGAAACCATATCCACGAATGAATCAATATATTCGCCCATTTGTTGTTGCTTCTCATCACGTTTGAATAATCTGGCGAATTTTCCATCAAAAAGATCACAGAGACCGGAAAATACGAATAATATAATAGCAGCATCTAATTGTACTTGGAAAATGTTTCTCATGGACATAAGCGATAAAAATAAACCCAGCAAACTCAATAGATTGGACCTATGAAAGGCAGGTATCACTTTGTACATAACGTTCTCCTCTCCTAAATTGATTTCTTCCACCCTAACTTAACGAGAACCATATTAATAACTAAATGGGTCACTGCTCCTAAAAATACATAACCCAGATATTGGCCCAAACCGATTGGGTAAAACAGCCATAACACCAAGGCACAACCGAATAAGGAATCCATTTGATCTAACCACAGATATTTCCAAGGTTTAGCTACATAAGCTGCTTTTCCCGGTTGTATCCCTCGTCTTCTCTTCATAAAACTATTTGGCAACTCAAACAGAATATACGCAATACCCAGTAATGCTCCTACTAGAATATTAAAAGTAAGCGTATTTGATTGCTTTATATAAAATTGATTATTACTTTCCAAAAAAGGAATAAGACGACAAATAAAGCCCCATAAAACCATGGCAAGTACGCTAGTCATCACCATTCCCCAGGCACCTCGCCACGTTTTATTTTCCCCGAAAACCCGCTGACCATCACGCCACAGTTTTCCTTTATCCATCGGCGTTTGCCAATTTTTAAGCCATGATGACTTTAATAATTTCATATTCGCAACACCCGCTATGATCACCGGCATCAAGGTAATATACATACGCAATATCAGTCAAACCACCTCCCAATTGCCAAAAGTATAGCATAATGTCACTAAAATTCTGACTGATAACCCATCTGACTAAAAGTAGGCATTTAAGTGCGAAGATTGGCTCAAGTAACAAAAAAACCAAGGCGCCATGGCCTCGGTCAATAAATTTTGTTAAATTGTTTTTGTGACATGTTGCGTGATGACATCTTTTGGCAAGGTATTTAATGCGTGCTGAATTTCTTCGGCGACGACTTTTTTCTCCTTGAAAAAACTCAATCGACCGGTGAAATAAATCGGTTCTCCCACACGAATTTCATTTGACTCATTGAGGGCCACGATGGGCACAAAAGGCACATGCTGTTTCGTTTTACGATAATAGTATTTTTCAATATATAAAAAACCATCGTAAATTTCTTTCATTTCTTGGCTATCATCACTGTAATCAACATCCGGGAAAATCAAAATACTGCTCCCATTTTCCAAAGCTTCTACCGATTCATTCATCGTTTGCAATACGTCGCGTGACTGCCTGTATACGGGAATCCCTCGTCCAGATCGTGTCAATGTCGAAGCAAACCAAGCCAACGGGATAGCCACAATTTTGGCGATACTACGTGGCCAACCAAATCTTTCGGTCAATGTGTAATCCACATATTGATGATAGCTCGTTTCATAGGCCATAAAAACGCTGAATATCCATGTTCTCACGAATTCCGGATACCATTTTAGGACACTGATCGGACCGACCATATTTTGATGGTGGGAGACATAAACAACCGGACCTTCTTTATTTTTACGAAAGTCTTGAATAGTCGCTTTCTTAGAAGATAGACGCAAAATGCCGCGTATGAACTTATAAAATACGCCATAGTCTGTTGGCATCCTTTATCCCTCCTACCTATATTCAATGAGCCGTTTTTTCATAAAAAAGCCAATCATGATTTGCTTGGCGATTCGCCATGAATCACGGAATGTTTTGTAGTGCGAGGCTGGTTTCTTCCCAAAATAGAGTGTTTGGATAGCAACCTCTTGAAGAGGGATTTTGTTATGAATAGCCATCATCAGCATATTCATTTCATACTCAAAACGTTCGCCTTTGATTGACAGCAACCAATCAATATCAGAACTATGAAATCCCCTTAAGCCCGTTTGTGTGTCAGAAATATAAGTTCCAAAAAGACCTTTAAAGACATGACTTGTTAGCTTGTTTCCGAAAGCATTTTTATTTGGTACTTGTTCTAAATCGAAGTCGCGAACACCCAGAACGATACCGTGGTTCGATTCCTCTAAAACTTTCAACAAATTGAGAACATCCTTTACGGCATGTTGGCCATCAGAATCCGCTGCGACAATTTTTGTAATATCCGGGCGATTTTCTTTTAAATAACGAAAAGAGGTTTTGAGACCCGCACCTTTACCGCGGTTCTCCGGATGGATTAAAACAATGCACTGGGGAAATTTTTCAATTTCCCGAAAAACAGCTTGCGTTTCATTTGTACTTCCATCGTCAATGATAATAATGTTTTCTATCCCTTCATGAATAAGTTCTTTCACATAAGAAATAAATTCTCGAGCAGGATTGTAAGTTGGGATAATTACTGTAGACTTTTTCAAATCTTATACCTCTCTCTCACGCATTATTACCCTCATTCTAACATTATCATCCGAAAAAGAGGAAATATCCGATTACGAGAATTCCTAGAACGATACGATACCATCCAAAAGCCTTGAAGTCATTGTTTTGAATGTATTTAATCAAGAATTTAATGGCTACAACGGAAACAAGGAAAGCAACAACCATACCTGTTAGGAGGATGGTTAGTTCCATCCCGGTAAAGTTGAATCCAAATTTAACGAGCTTCAGAGCGCTAGCTCCGAACATAATTGGAATCGACAAGAAGAAAGAATATTCTGCTGCGATAAAACGGGATGTTCCCACGATAATGGCGCCCAAAATAGTTGCGCCAGAGCGAGATGTTCCGGGAATAAGCGACAAACATTGGAATAATCCAATGATAAATGCTGTTTTATATGACATTTCCTGGAAGCTTGTTACACTTGCTTTTTCACCTTTGTTGCGATTTTCGATCACGATGAATAAAACGCCATAAACGATTAACATAATAGCTACTACGAGGTAATTATAAAAATGTGCGTTCAACCAGTCATCCAATAATAACCCTAGAACACCGGCAGGAATGACCCCCACCACAACTTTATACCAGATTTCCATCGTTTCTTTCTTCTCTTGTGCCGTTTTCTTGGGCGAGAAGGGATTCAGTTTGTGAAAGTACAAGGTTACAACTGCTAAAATCGCCCCCAGTTGAATGACCACAAAAAACATTTCTTTAAACGCAGCAGTCATATCCAATTGGATGAACTCTTCTACCAAAATCATGTGTCCCGTACTTGATATCGGCAACCATTCGGTAATTCCTTCTACAATACCAAGAATGATGGCCTTTAAAATTTCTATCATCTATTTAATATCCCCCTTTATAACAATACCTTCATTCTACTAAAACAACGTCAAATTATGAACAAGGAATTTCTTAAATGTTCGATAATAACCTTTAAATCAGAAAAATGCAGCAACGAAATTACGAGTCGTTGCTGCATCTTCTATCATTTAATGGTGATGATAACGAAAAGTTCACCATTTGTGACATCATTATATTCTTCCAGTTGTGTGATGATGACAGTCATTTTTGCTTGTTCATTTTCCTGTGTCTCCATCATGGATTCAAGCGTCACATTTCCACCTTTTTGCGTTTCATCTGCTTCCGAGAAGGCCTTCTCAAATAATTGTTGCATCTCAAAACGCAATATTTGCGTTCCCGAATTATTTTCCAGAATCAAAGAATCAGCATCTTCGATTATCAGGTTTAGGTCTTCACTAACTTTTTGACTACGATTTTCCTCATTGTTGTAGAGACTTACCTTGAGTAAATAATCTGCTCCTTCCAATGAAACCGAACCCGCTCCTTCCCAATCAAGGTAAACAAATCTCCCCTCCGGAGCAAATGGCCCATCGTCTGGCGATACAGAATAAATCATATTGAAGCCAAATACTTCGTTAAAGTCGGAGTAAATGTCAAAATTATCTGGCAAAAAAGAAACTTGGTCCACATCTCCCCAAACTGTTAAATAATCTACACTTTTTGTAATTGCAACCTTATCTTCTAAAGGTATTTGGGAATTGGGTACAATTTCGTCAGCAACCAACATATCATTTTCTTGTAATTTCCTTTCCAACAAATTCTGTTGACTGCCTCGACCAACTGAGAAAGCATCAATGACGGGCGCAACCGAAATAAGCGAAAGGGCAATCAAGACGGGCGCAATCCAACCACTTCTTTCTTTTGGAAAAAAGCTAAATATGATGGCCGCAACGGTCGCAAAAATCCCAAACAGAATGACATAGTAACGCCCATGCGTAATACCAAGATTTTGAATACGCAAAATGCTCGCTGCAGTCTGGAAGAGGACAACCACCAACATAATTTTGGGGAATATTCTTCGGAAGAGGCGACTATATTTATGGTCGATGTTGCAGACCAAAAGATAAACAACGATAACAATGATCGCATAGGATACCAACAAGGGTTCAAGTAAGTTGTTGGTCCAGAATTCCCCACCTATATTCAAGACGACATATGCCGTCAAGACCAATGTGTAAATGGCAACCAAAGGAATCACGATATACACAAGTAAAATCTCAAGAAAACGTGGTACTTTTGTTGCGTGGTCCGCATCTGTTGGATTGGTTTTCTTATAATTTGGGATAAGACTCAAAAAATAGATGGGGGCGAATAGCGTTCCGATTATATTGAATGCATGCCCGTAAACACGTGAGTCAAAATTGAACAAAAGAAAATCAACACTTCCCAGAATCGCCGAGACGCCTATTGACAAAACAACCGCCATCAAAAAGGTCATCATCACAGACTCAAAAATAATCAGGAAATTTGAGTGAAAATATAAACGGTCAGATTTTATGGTTGGAATCCAAATAAAAGCAATGAACAGAGCGAATAATAAAACAATCGTCCGAATAGGATAAATTAAGTCGTATTGATTATTACTCGGCAAACTGAAGTAATACAAAATTGCCAACACCACCGCCAAAAAAGCCAATAACCATCGATTATTTTCTTTAACAAAGAAATGTTCATAAAGATGTTGTGCTACTGCTGCCAGCATAACCCCCGTTAATGCCGTATATAACCAACGACTATACAAGTCGAAGTCATTTTGGATTTGCATGGCATTTAGCGTTGCCACTACTAGAAGCCAAAGAATCGTGACGGGATATCTGCTTAAAGATTGCACGATACCGGTAACACCCTTCTTAAAACTGTTTAGAATATTCATTTCCCTTACCTCCTCAAACCTTACTTTTAATAAATAAGCCTAATATATCAACATCTTTACTTATCATACCGAACCAACAACATGAAAACATTTGTTTGTTTTATTTTCGAAAATACCCAAGCCTATGGAGCCTTATTTATACCGCATAAAATACTTAATTTTATCTAAATTATAAAAAATTTTAGTGACAACTTTTTAGCATAATGTTATACTTGATTTTCGAAAATAATCAAAAGTTTATTTTTTCGGAACAAAAATGTTCGCTCTAGCTTTTTTTATTTTAGTAACGTAAAATAATGATTCTTCGCTAGACAAGTTGATACTAAAAAAATTACTTTATTATTATTTCATCAATTTCACTATTATTTTTTTGGTTTTTCAAGGTAAATTACTAGACATTCCCAAAAAATGCTTTATTATATTAATAGTAATCAATAAAATTATTATAAAAAATATATCTATCATATACAATTAACCTTAAGAGGAGGGTAACCATGTACACCATGTCGAATTTCAAAAACTTGTCTCTCAAAATTGTTTCTGCCACAAGAATGACTGTTACGCCCGAACTTACCACCACTTTCCAAAAACAACCACACGTTAAGATGATTTACATTCATAACGGTGAAGCAACATTAACTTTTAAAGATTCTTCACGTACAGTTGGAAAAAATCAAATTATTTTGATTAATCCTAATATCGATCATTATTGGGATTTAGAAAATAATACAAGCATAGATATTACAGAAGTCGGAATCCATGGCTTAGAATTTTCTTCCGTAAGTGAAGCTGATGGCGAATTTACCTATTACGTTCATGACGAAAAAGAAGCGGATACAAGTCAATTCATCACATTCCTTACTAAAGAAATGACTGCTAAGAAATCTGGTTATGAGGAAGTCGCAAAACGTTATATTGAAGTTATTTTAATCCATCTATTGCGTGACGAAGAGTTCTCTATCCGTAATTCACTAAACAAGAAAAATCATAAAGAAATCCAGACAGTTAAGAACTTTATGAAAGTGAACTACCACAAAAACATCACTTTGGATGACTTGGTTGAACTGATCCACATTAATAAATTCTATTTAATCCGTATTTTCAAACAAGAAGTTGGTATGTCACCAATCGACTATTTGATTCACGTTCGAATTGATGAGGCACAAAAGATGTTGCGTAATACCAATATTGCAATTGCCGACATTGCCCATTTGGTTGGCTTCCAATCGCCATCCCATTTCTCTAAAACATTCCGTGAGTTGTCTAACATGACGCCTTCACAATACCGTCGTCAAGGCAATATGCCACCGACACCACCACAAAATTTCTAACCTTGAGAAGAGCGTCCATCTGGAAGCTCTTTTTATTTATTTATTTTTACGACTCGATAAGCATGATCACGAATCATCCCTACCGTGTTATTTCCATATTGCAACCCACTGATGAGTTGTCCATGGATCACCAAATTAGAAATAATACCGTAGCGTTGACTAACTGCCTGAGAAGTTGGCCAAATAACCTGAATACCCCCAAAAACTTCCGGTTGCACAATACGTTTATTCAACAAATTATTTAATAGCTTGCTATTGTTGTAGGATTTCTCAATATTTTTATCCTGGCCTGTTGCATTAATGAGATAATCAACTTGAATATTTTTTCCGTTTTCGAAAGAAACATCAAAAGCTCCCTGCACATCAGCAATCGCTTTCAATTCCTTGTGGATAGAAATTTTCCCCGATTCACACCCTTCAAGCAATTCTGAAATTGACTCGCTTGGAATTGGACTCCGAAAGCGTTCGAAGTCAGCACGATAATCATGAAAATATTGTTTTTTATCCGTTTCGTTTAACGCTAGCCAATAATCTGCTAAATAGGGGTCCATGGCATGAATAATCATCTGAAGCATTCCCAACTGACCTTCATCCGTTAGCTGCGCTTTTAAGTCATCGATATCCCCTTTTGAATAACGATTCAAAAGCGCTCCCACATTGATTTCTTTATCCTCACATTCCAACTTGAACCATTCAATCATTTTTGAAAGGGATACAAATCCACCATTATGCTTCTTCTCTCTTTCGAGCTGTTCAAGCGTGAGGTAATTTAACGCATCATCCGGTTCCTCCCCTCTTACTGACGAAAAAGTCCCAGTGTCAGAAAAGAAATATATTTTTATTCCTTCACGCTTCCTTAACAAATAGCGCATCATATCAATACCGGTCAAGCCGGTTCCAACAATACCGACACGCGAACCATTAGGTATGGCTTCCAGTTTTTCATAAGTTGGATAGGGATTATAGATAAAGCTAGGATGTCCTTTTAAGTGGTAAGGATCCTGATAGGGCAGGTGGCCGATGCATAAATGAACCATATTGACTTGTTTTTCGCTGTTTAACGTTTTCAATATTATTGCTCCATCTATTTTAATAGAAAGATCTTGCACTTCTTCCTTAATAATGGTGGGCTTGAGTATTTCAATCGCTTTGTTCATGGTCTCTTGTAAGTACTCACCATACCAAGTTCTGGGTAAATGCGCTTTCTCCCCGTCATTGAAACCTTTATTTACTGCTGCCCATTTTACAAAATCGAGCGGGTCTTCTACTTTAATACTCATTGTTTCTGCCCTTTGATTCAATAAAAGGATACTTGTGTCCGGCTGATAAGGGAGTCCGGTTCCAAAAGTATCTGGATCTGTATAAATAATGATTTCAGCATCAGCATACTCAGGGAACTTCGTCATGGCATGGAGTACACTCACCCCGGCGGCGCCCATTCCCACGATTGCTATTTTTGTCACACGTATTCCTCTTTTCTTAACTCTATTTTACTCCACATATCTTTATAACATGTATGATAACAACTGTTGTTGAAATTTTACCCTTTTACCCACTGCATCCGAAACTGTTTTTCATTGAGCACTTCATCCATACTTGTTTCTATATTAGAGAAGCCCATTTTTTCATAGAACTGAATTGCTTTTTCATTGCGAGCATAAACATTTAAAGTCAAGGAGTCTTCCTCTCTCTTTGCCCAATTTACTAATGCAGTGCCTAAACCTTTGTGTTGTTGGCCAGGGGAAACAAATAACGCATTGACTTCACTTCCCATCATGGATACAAATCCATCGCAATCACCTACTACCCAGTTTTGAGACAAAGGCAAATATAGCTCACGCATCGTTGTTTTATTTGCTTCCCAATATTTCGGGTCAATGAAATCATGGGCCTTGAGGGACGCTTCATACCAAAGCTCTATCAATTTATCTAAATCTTGTTCTTCTGCTTCTCTTATAATCATTTTTTACCTTCTTTCTAAGTAAATTATACCACCTCCACAGACCACCACATATTATCAACCCCAATAGATACAAAAATACCGAGCTACTTTAAAATAGTAGTCCGGTATTTTTATATCCATAATTTTATTTATATATTTGTCACGTTAATGGATGGGTTTTCCGCTTCCCCCATGAATAGCATGACAAGTAAGCGGATTGTGTCACTGTAATAATTACTGGCTTCATCCGGTCCCAGTTGTTTTGTCATTTTTTCCCATAAAAGATTGACCCACTCCTGGTTATCAGCATTTATGGAACCACTCATGATAAACGGAGCGACAAAAGCCATGTCGGTATAGCTGACAAGCGCATTTCCAGCCAAATCGTAACCAGACTTAATCATGGAAGGATCACCGTTCGTCATTTCGATGACCCAAGCGTTGATTTTTTCTATCTGCTGCTTCACTTCTATGTTATTTGTGACGTAATAACCAGAGGCTAACCGCCAAGGGACGCGGCATGCATTGTAGGCATAATAGGCATCATTTTCTCTTTCCAGAAAATTTTGTTCCACAGGAATCCATTCATCTTCCTGTTTCCGAACAAAATCAGGAAGGAGCCCTGTTTCGGGGCTGAATTTATTTTGGATGCTTGCGGTCAGTTCGATGGTCTTATCCAATACTTGTAGCCAGCGCTCATCACCTGTCACTTCGTAAAAGGTAGCCATATGACCAATCATCCAATCCGAGGTCCTTGTGGCTTTCCCATATTTGGGGTCTTCATCCCTAACCCAATCACCAAGCTTCAAAGTCCACTCATCATGGTTAACAACTGTTTCCATCAAAGCGTAAATTATTGTGATTGCTTCCTGCTTGTAGTCGATATCGCCATCGCTCCCCCACAGCTGGTCGGCAAGTAATAAGGAAAAAGCGATATCCATATCACCGTCTGTGGCAGATCCAGTATGGCTACCATTTTTGTCATCCATCATCGTTCCATCTGATTGACGCGTTTGTTTCCAGGCCATAAAGGAACGATTTCGGTCCGAGGGATGAGACTTGGCATAGTGATACATACCATCAAAATGTTTTTTTGTTTCGATGCCATACTGCCCTTCCGTCATTACCAAGATTAACATCCCATAACCATGCGCTTCCGAAACGGTACTATCATTGTCATCATACGCCACATAATATTGATCTTCATCAATTTGCTTCAAATACCGTTCGTTCCATACCTCGAAAGCATACTGGATATCTTTTTCTCTCTGCTCCTCTGAGACATTATCTGGATACATGACCTTTTCCTGCTCCCTTGAATTACACCCTCCGATAACGAATGCAAGCGCCAACAAAACCAAGTTCTTCAACATTTTTTTCATCCTCTGGTTTATCACCTCAATTCCTGTTTCCGGCCTATCGTGAAACGAGAGCTTCACACATTACTCATGTCACATGACCGGTTCGTTGTAATTTATTCCAGCCCTGCAACTGTCCTTTGATAGCATTGACAAAACTTCTCCATACAACAATGGTAAAAAATTGGCGGTATACTATCCGTTGAATGAACAGTGTCAGTAATGGTTTTTTCTTTTCTTTTTCCAAATTGAAAGCATAGATAGAAACTGAGCTGTCCGCCAATAAAAACGCTAAATAGAAATAGATTACAGACATATTACCAGAGATAAGCGCCAGAATCAAAATGTAGTCTACAAGTGGCGCAGTTGCCAACAAGACATATTGGAAAATCATATTCGGCATGGCCAGGAATCCGAGTTTTTTATTTTTCATATTGAATAAAGCTGTTCGGTGCTTCCAAATGCACTGTAGAATACCAAAGGTCCAACGGTAGCGCTGCTTAGTAAAACTTTTTAAATCTTCGGGTGCTTCCGTATAAGCAATCGCTGCAACTTCACTTCTTATTTTATAACCCTTGCGCAACAGCTTCATCGTGACATCAGTATCTTCCGCCAGTGTATCTTCTTCGAATAAACCAACTTCCAGCAAGGCACTCTTTCTCCAAGCTCCGATGGCTCCTGGAACAACAGTAATACTATCCAATTCATCAAACGCACGTTTTTCCAAGTTGAATCCAGTCACATACTCGATATGTTGCCACCAAGTAAGAAGGTTTTTCCTGTTCCCGATTTTCACATTTCCCGAAACAGCACCAACTTCAGGATTTTCTAAATGTCTGATAATCAGAGCAATCGTGTCTTCCACGATGAGCGTATCGGCATCCAGGGTAACAATAATTTCTGATGAAATTTTTTGAATACCCAGGTTCAAAGCAGAGGCTTTTCCGCCATTTTCTTTTCTCAGCAAGCGAATGTTAGGATACTTTTTGCTTGCTGCTTCCACGATGCTTGCTGTTTTGTCTTTTGAACCATCATCTACAATCAGGATTTCAAAATGGGGATAGCTACTCGCCAAAATGGACTGGATGGTATTTCCGATTACTGTTTCCTCATTGTAAGCAGCAATCAGAACCGTAACAAACGGACGTTTGTCTTCGTCGAACACAAGCTTTTCACTTTTTCTTTTTTGTTTGTAACTGAAAATAACCAAAATGACGAGACGTACCAAGCCTATACCAATCAATACAGATAAGAGATTTCTTGCGAATGTGATGAACATCGCATTAAAGGAAGAACCAAATTGAAACAGCGGGACCATTGTCTTTTCAGCCTCTTGAACATCCGGCATCACAAGTTTTCGTTCCAATCCCACTAATTCACTCACCGGAACAATTGAATAGTCATTCTCTTTCAGCCATTCGATAACCCTTGGTAGGGCCTCAATCGTCGGGTTTCGATCACCACCGGAATCGTGGAAAAGAATCGTACGCCCATTTTGAATTCGTTTGATGGTGTCATTAAATATCTGTTCTGCTGTTCCTCCGTTCCAATCTCTGGGATCTATTGTCGAACTAACAACAGTATATCCCATCTCTTGAATGGTCAAAAAGCGATTCAGTACTTTTTTGGACGGCAATTCATTAGGTTCGTCGTTCAACAAAAGATAAGGGGGGCGGAACATGATTACTGAGTGCCCCGTAATTCCTTGAATGACACGTTGAGTGGAATTTAACTCAAACTCCAACTGCTGATTGGAAACTGACATTATGTCTTTATGCGTATAAGTGTGGCTGCCAATTTCGTGCCCTTCATCATAGATTTTTTTCGTAAGTTCGGGGTACATCGAGGCGTTTTGGCCAATCAGGAAAAAGGCTGCTTTCACATTGTATTGGTCTAAAATTTCTAAAACTCTTCCAGTATATTTTGGATTAGGTCCGTCATCAAAAGAGATGGCTACCTTTTTCTCATTCATTCCATATTTTTCCAGAAGATAGGGCGTTGGGTATTTTTCATAAGTCGCCTTGGTTATAAAATGATGGTCTATTTCGAGGTTCCTTTTCCCTTCCGCCTCTACCATCGTCACTTTTAGAAAGTCTCCATCCCCGGATACCGCGGTAGATACACGGTTCGGTATTGTTTCCAAATCCAGGGCATCAACCTTATCATTTACCAACAATTTCCAGATGGACGGATCTTCCGAACCCAGATTCCAAACACCTATGGATGGAATTTCCTTGCTTTGGGCCAGTTTCATTTGATTATAAAAAGTCGTCCCATCCAAAAGCCAGATGACATGTTCTTCTTTATCTTTTTTATAGCGAATATAGGGATTTAATAAATGATCTTCCCACTGTATTTCGAATTTTTGCCTATTGACCATTTCCATTAAACTGGTGAAATCATATGGGATGGCGGGCTCATTAGTTGTCAAGTTCCAGGCATATCCATAGTTGGCCAATAAAGGAACCAGTTTTTCTGTTTCCCCCTGATATTGATCCAGTGTCTCTTGTGTCCACTGAAAAGATGCCAAAGGACCCGGTTCATCTTTTTCAATATGTTGGTCAAATACATTAGCCATAATATGATCCGAGACTTGGGTAAGAAACTTGGTGTCATAGGTTTCATCGCCTAACCGAACAAAAACCGTAAGGAGCAAATTAGATTGATGGAAAGTGTTATATAAATCAGTAACAAACTCATTATATAGCTCTCTATCATCCCAATGGACTGCCGAAAGATTTAAATGCAGACCCTTGTAGCCTTTGGTTTTAATCTTATTTAGCAGATTCTTGATTATTTTATCCTTGATTGCTGGGTTTGAAAGCCAATCATGAAGATCATCGGCTGTGGTGCTCTCACTTAAGGAAATAGATGGGACAATTTGTACGTTGTTCTCAGTTGCCAATAAATCAATCTCTAGATCCGATTTTTCTATAATTGAACCTTCTTTGTCAAACAAAAACCAATCTGGAACTAAAATGTCAATGCTATCAATATTTCCCAGGAGGGAATCGTTGTTCTCCTTGTTGGGAAATCCGTCCAGTTGGTAAAAGGCAAATACTTTCGGTTTTGTTTCTTCTCCCGTCACATTGATTGAATCCAGTGTTGCGAAATCTTCTTGCAGGAGCACCGGATTATTAATGGGTTCAAAGTTTCCAAATCCCATCTCCAAGTTGGTCAGGATCGGTTGAGCAAGTAGACCTCTTATAATCAGAGCCAGGAAAACGATCGTAATCAGGAAAAGCAAGTAAAAAATTCTTTTGGAGTATTTCCACCTCTTCCCTGAACTTTCAAGAAATATGAATTTTTTAGTTTCGGTAAGATGTATTTTCATTTAAAACAACTCACTTTTCAAAATTGTTCATAAGCGTCACCGGTGACCTGTGAGGCAACGAAAAGATAAGGTTGTTGGTCGTTTGGTGGCAGGTGTTAAAATGTGGTGGTGACGCAAGGACTGGTAATCGAAGATTATTTTGGGGGACCCAGTTGGTGAAAAAAGGGTATAACAAATAAAGCTACTTGTATCGTGGATAAAAAAGTTGTAAGAGGGATAAAATTTGGAGAGTCAGAAAAGAAGAGTGTTTTTCCAGAAGTGATTTGATACGTATTGAAAGGTGGAGAGTGGATTATTCTATGGTTACTTTAGCACGCTTCCTATTGTTTGTCACTGGTTTTCTCACTTTATTTTAATTTAAACCTTGTGGAAACCGAACATCAATTAATTTTTTAATCTAAAAATGACGAAACGCGAGAAAAAGTAACTGCCAACTAAGTTTTGGCAGTTACTTTTTCCGTTACATTTACTATGCTGAAGCTTTTTTATAGTGGGATAGGGCAAATGTCCCTAGACCCGCGATAGCCATCAGAACCCATAAGAAGAAATTGAGAATCGGTATCATCCCAATCAGTCCTAGAATAAGTAGACTCAAAACAACCAGCCAGCTTTCCTTAATCCGCTTAGTACCATGGATTCTTCTAGTAAGTGCAAGAGCAGCCGCAACAGAAACAAATATTTTAGCTAGGTAGAGCATGATGCCATACCCTGTCAACAAAATAAATGCCAACGGGATTCCGATAATGGTTATCATCAGCAAGATACCAAGTAGTGGTGTCACCAACAATGCCAATAGGCCAATTCCCATAGTGGCTAGTGGTCTTTCCAACAGAGGTTGTGCTGTTCTTTCCCACCAAGTTGGGCGCCATAATTTAATTACTAACCAGATTAAGGCAGCACTAAGTACACTTAAAACCGCGAACCAGATTTGGGAACCAAAGCCTCGACGCATCTGCCTGTTATACATATCCTGTCTGTTTCTCTCAACCTGGCGGAAATCGGTCTCGCCCTGCACTTGGGCTCCTGATTCCATGTTGGCTTCTTTATCGCTCGTGTAAGTAAGGTCGCCATTGATTACCGCCGCGTTTCCCAGGGATAATCGATTTAAATCAAGATTGACGTCTCCTCCGATGGAGCCATTCAATACAATGCTATCGCCTGCGCCAAACATGTGCCGTTCAACAGCTCCCGCTTGAATGATCGTACTCCCTGCTGTAAATAAATCCCTACCTAAAGATGCATCTTCTCCAATGGTCAGAGTTTGGCCGGCCATGAAAGTATCCTGTGCAACTTCACCTTCCATGATAATAGTCATCCCAGCAAAATAAACATTTCCAGTTATTTCCCCGGTTATGGTTGCGTTCTGTGCCGCCACAAACAGATCACCATTAATAGTACCATTAATCTGGACATTTTCACCGGTGACAAAAGCCGTCCCATTGACAGTCCCATCTACGCGTACCAAAGTACCAGAAAAAAACCAGGTCCTTCAACGGTTTCTTCCTGTGCCAAAGTATCGATTTCAGGCATCATGTCCCAGGAAGAAGCAAACGCCTTAGCGGAAAATAGAAACGTAGCGAGAAACAAGACAATCATACCGATTTTCTTGAAGAGAGAGACGCTGTTAACGTTTCCCTTCGTCGTCTTATTCATAATTTTTCCTCATTTCTTGAAAAGAAAAACCTTCAAGCAGTATAAAAGATGATTTAGGGGTTTGTGTTTGCGAGGGTGATTGCTTACGTCGCCTCCATTATAACACAAAAACGCTTTCATAAATGTTCAGCTAATTCTTCAGCAACTTCATTGTCTGCTAACGAGTTTTCCCATTCATAGAGAATATTGCCACTGTTTAGTAGTGTCTCCACGCTCGTGCATCCCAATCGATAAAATAACTTTTTTAGATCTTCCATTGGAACGCGATGCTTGCCACCAACGTTTATGCCACGCAATAAACCGAGATATAGCATTCCTATCCTCCTCCTGACTCATATTCATCAAAAAAACCGAGATAAAAGGTTTAAGTTTCATCTCGGCGCATCTATTATAGGAGTTCTTTTCTTAGTTGTGACGATGTCTTTGGTGATAAATAGGACGGTGCCACATCAAATACAGATTTTGCCCCATAAATTCCCTCACTTGCCAAACGATGAGCAGCGCGCGCATACGCGACCATCACTGCTGCCGTAAAGCCTGGATTGCTTCCCAAATCCAGATTCAATTCATAAACCGCCATTGTATCTTCAGCCGTGTAACCGCGACGAATGACGTGTCCACCGTGAGGAATACCGCCGTGGTCACGTTCAAAAGTTTCTTCATCAATGAAATGGACTTCCGTTTCATAATCGGCAAAATAATCTTTCATTGTGGAAATCGTTTCAGCGATCGTCGGTTCATCCGCTCCGACTTCGGCTACAACATAGCACACGCGTTTATGTGAAGAAGTCTTGGTATAAACAACCTGTTCGCCATCTTTGATTTGTTTAATCAAACTTTCATTGGGAATAGTATATTGAACGCCACGTTTAACCCCCTCCACACGACGGATTGCATCGCTATGGCCTTGGCTTACTCCTTTTCCCCAAAACGTATAGGTTTCACCTTTTGGCAAAATCGCTTCGGAAATTAAACGGTTCAATGAAAAGAGGCCCGGATCCCAACCTGTTGCGACAATGGCAACATTACCTTGACGAAGTGCAATCTCATCCAAAATTTCAAAATGAGCAGGTATTTCCGCATGGTTATCATACGCATTGACGGTATTAAATGATTCTTGTAAAACCGGTGCTTGTTCTGGGATATCCGTCGCTGAGCCTCCGCATAAAAGAAGAACATCGATAGCGTCTTTCATCGACACTAAATCATCCATATGAAAAACGGGATTCTCACTTTCTACCGACTCGGGCTTGCGGCGGGAAAAAATACCGACTAATTCTAAATCTTCATTGAATTGAATTTGTTCTTCCACACCTTTTCCAAGATTTCCATAACCTACAATTCCGATCCTTGTCTTCTTATTTACCATAAAACCCCTCTTTTCATTTTATAATTAAGTTTATTATACATGAACCATGCTCGGATGTATTTCCGTGATGTTGCGAAGGTTTAAGTGTAAGATGGTAATAACTCATTTAATTTACGGGAGGTAAACAATGGATTTTAAAAAAGTAATGTTTAGCGGGGAAATATATAATCCGGATGATGGGGATATTCTGGAAGAACAACGCGCTTATAATGAATTACTATTCGATTTGAATCAACTGCGCCCTACCCAAATAAAACAACAAGAAGAGAAACTCAAACAATTATTAGCCCATTACGGAGAAGGCAGTTATATTCAACTCCCACTCTATGCTAATTGGGGCTGTCATACTCATTTTGGCAAAAATTGCTACGCTAATTTTAATCTTACCCTTGTCGATGACGCACCCATCTATATCGGGGATGATGTTATGTTCGGTCCAAACGTCACTTTGTCAGCGGGTACGCATCCCATTGACCCTGAAGCACGCAAAAAGCATCTGCAATATAATCAATCCATTACTATCGCTGACAATGTCTGGATCGGCGCTAATGTTGTCGTGATGCCCGGTGTAACAATCGGTGAAAATTCCGTAATTGGTGCCGGTTCAGTAGTAACACGCGATATTCCTGCAAATGTTGTTGCCGTCGGTTCCCCTTGCCGCGTTCTGCGTGATATAACGGAAGCGGATAAAATCGTTAAACAGGACCTTTAAAGTGACTTAGTCAGTTTTTTTGATTCGCAAGTCACTTTAAAATAAAACAAAATGACTTGCTCGGCAGAAAATACCAGTAAGTCATTTTAAACGTCATTATTCAATAACCAGCATGTTTTGTTCATCAAATTCCCAGTCTGGTCCGTAGGCGACTTCCCAATAATAACCATCCAGGTCCATAAAATACCCACCATAACCGCCCCAAGATAATTGTTGGGGCTTTTTGGCAATTGTTGCTCCCGCTTCCGCCGCTCTCTTCATAGCCGCGTCCACTTCTTCCTGGGACTTCATATTGCAGGCAAGTGTCAATCCCGGGAAACCTCCCTGGGATAATGCTGGAGGATCCATCGCATTAATATCCCGAGCCAGTTCCTCCAACGGAAATAGCTCCAGCTTGGATCCTTCGTTATTGAAAAAAACAATCGGCGGATTTTTTTCGTCTGTGCGCGTTTGAAATCCGATTTCGCGGAAAAACGCCAATGATTTTTCCATGTCCCGGACACCTAAGGCGATTAAATTAATTCGGTTCATATAAATTCCCCCTTTGAAAAATAAATTTGACCCGTTCAGATGGTTTCGATAGACTGTTGAAAAAAGGAAGTGTGCCATGATTATTAGAAATATCACCCATTCCGATAACCTTGCCATCAAAACAATTATCCAGGATGCTTTAAAATCCCGTGGCTTTGATTTACCCGGAACTGCCTATTTTGATCCACAGCTGGCGGACTTAACCTCTTATTATGCCGCCACCCCAAATGCTGCATACTGGGTATTGGAGTTGGACGGTGAAGTCATTGGTGGCGTTGGAATCGCGCCATGGCAGGATGGAATTTGTGAGCTACAAAAACTCTATCTGAAAGACAGCGCTCAGGGACACGGTTATTCAAACCTTCTCATGAAAACAGCTCTCGCTTATGCGGCCACACATTATGAAACTTGTTATCTGGAGACGCTCAAGGAACTTGATGTGGCTTGTCGTCTCTATGAAAAATTTGGTTTTACTTTGTTAGATCAACCTTTACCCGGTTCAGAGCATACCGCGATGGATGCTTGGTACTTGCTGACCTTCAAGTGATCCTATTTCCGAACCTCCCAATAGCTATGATAAGGTATAAGAAGATTTTGTTTATCAGGAGGGTTTAACAGAATGATAGAACTATTTAACTTTATGGGAATCATTGCTTTTGCAGCCAGTGGGGCGATTACCGCCCTGGAAGAAAAATATGACATTCTGGGATTTTATGTCCTTGGCTTCATTACATCATTTGGTGGTGGGGCTATCCGAAACTTACTGATCGGATCGCCCATTGAGTTGATATGGTCGCAAAACGCACACTTCATTGCTGCTTTCGTGACCATCACTGTTGTCTTTTTTGTTCCCCAACGCTGGATTGACCGTTGGGATAGATGGGCGGTACTTTTCGATGCTATCGGATTAGCCGTTTTTTCGATTCAAGGTGCTTTTGCAGCCTTAAACGCAGGAATGCCCTTGAGTGGTATCATCGTAGCCGCCACCCTAACTGGTTCAGGTGGCGGAGTAGTGCGTGATATACTCGCTCACAAGGAACCCATGATTCTGCATACCGATATTTACGCATTATGGGCCGCTATGGGCGGCCTCATTATTGGTTTGGATCTGATTGATAACCTATGGGAAGCTGGTTTTCTTTTTGGGGCCATCGTCTGCTTCCGTCTCATTTCAGCGCATTATGATTGGCGTTTACCGCGCCGAGTCTAGTTCACTTAAATTCATGAATCGTCCAGCAAATTTCCATATCGTATGCCAATACAATTCCGGAGCAACATTCACTGCTTCAGCATGCCCCGCTCCGGGAATTGTTAATTTTTCTTTTTCGCTTTGGGTAGCTACATATAAGTCTTCCATCATCTGGTAAGGTACAAAGGTATCTTCTTCCCCATGAATAAATAAAATCGGAACCTTCGCTTTGGAAAGTTGCTTCACCGCTGAAGCTTCAAACAAATTGTAGCCTGCTCGAATTTGAGCGACCGTATTAGCCGCTTGTATTGCTGGAAACTCCGGTAGATTAAACCGTTCCTTCAATTGATAAGAAAGAACGGAGCGCGCACTTGTATAGCCACAATCCTCCACAATCACCTTCACATTTTCAGGTAAACGCTCTCCTGCCACCATCATGACGGTAGCGCCCCCCATTGACACACCAAATAAAATGATTTCAGCGATGGGATCCTCCGCCATGATTGCATCCACCCAATTTAAAATATCCATCCGGTCGTGCCAACCCATACCGATGTAATCGCCATCGCTCATACCATGTCCCCTTAAATCAGGGGTTAAGACATTTAGACCTTTTTCGTAAAAACCACGCGTCCATTGCGTCATTTCCCGATTATGACTCGTATAGCCATGAACCACGATGACCCATTGGTGTGTAGTTGTGGCTTGCGGATAAAACGAAGCATGCAATCTAAGCGCCCTTTTATCCTTTGAAACAAGATATTTCTCAAGCGGTGGATGTTTTTCCAGAAAAGCAACATTCGCTAAATCCGTTTCTGTTAAAACATCTTTTTCAACGGGGTCATTCTCTTCAACGAGTTGTTTCTTTTTCGTTTTCAATGCGTATTCATAGAAAAAATTTCCAACAGCGAGGTACGAAGCAGCAACGAAACTTGACACCGCTGCGGTAATGAGGATTCTCTTTTTCATCGCGTACTCCTTTAATCGATGATTTCCGTGTGGAAACACCGTACCATGTGATTCAACATCGTTTCACCCAACTCGGTAAAAGTTGCCACGCCCCGTTTGTGGATAGCGGTCCGGAAACCTTCTGAATCTGCACCTGCAACCGTCATAAAATCACAAATATCGGTTGTAACCCCCACAACGTGGACTTTTTCCACACCTTTTTCCCGCAATGTATCCGCTAAAGGTGTTTTGAAAAAAGCATTGTAATTGGTTTTAGGAACATAATGAACGAGGTCGTTTGTTTGATTTTCATCGTACCAATCATTGAGTGCTCCGTAGAGTTTTTGTCCCTCGGTGCCTACAACATTATGGGCTGGCCATAATTCAAAGTGTGAATCATTCACTTGATGAGCATCCATGCCAATCACAACCGGTTTTCTCTCAGCAAGAAATTGATTTGCCAAATCAACAATATAAGGAACAATTGCCTGAGCTGGTTTTCCTACTGTCAACGTTCCATCATCCGCTACAAAATCATTACTCATGTCCACAATCAACAAAGCTTCTTTTGTCATTTTTATCGACCCCTATCGCGTTTTTCCTTATTATAACCCAATACAAAAAAGAACCGCAGCAGGATGCTATGGTTCGATAAAATCTATTCCGGTAAAATGG
The DNA here is from genome assembly GCF_052266715.1 of Jeotgalibaca sp. A122. Classification (NCBI taxonomy): domain Bacteria; kingdom Bacillati; phylum Bacillota; class Bacilli; order Lactobacillales; family Carnobacteriaceae; genus Jeotgalibaca; species Jeotgalibaca sp. A122. The sequence continues at coordinate 169,623 of NZ_JBQPRB010000004.1, forward strand.
TAAGCCGATTTCGGTAGAATACGAAACCTGCCAGTAAAACCAGGATAACCATGCCACCCAACGCGACAATCCTGACCAGTCCAACATCACTCGCACCGGATAACTCTTGATAAATACCCCAATAGGCCCACGCAATCGGAAGTGGAAAAGCTGCATTCTTCAAGCGTAATAAAACGGCCAAACAAAGTACAACGGAAATTGCCAAGATGAGGGTAGCCCAAACTTCATCAGCATAACCGAATCCATTCCACTCGATTTGAACTAAAAAGGCTGAAATATTAACAACCGTTGCAATAAACAACCAACCCGCGTTAAGGCCAAAAGTCAGTGGTAATAACCACCGTTTACCTTCCTGGATTTTCAAAAGAATTTGAATAATTCGCGTTAAGCTCAAGAGGTACCCTACTATGAACAATGTCGAAATCCCGATTTGATAGTAGGAAAAGGCGACAATCCATATCATATTAAACGCTGAGCTCAGCCAAAAGAATGGTGAAATGCCATTGATTGCTTTTTGATAATACGGCTCATCACTTTTTACAATCATCACAATCATACTTGCAACCAAAAGACCATAAATGACGCTCCAAATACTGAATGCAAATCCCGCCGGTGTTATCAGTGTCTGAAATTCAGCGGAAACCTCTCCTTGGGAAGCATTATTTATCATACCCGTGCCACCGAGGAAATTGATTCCCAACGTTGCTAAAAGGATTATCAGGTTAAGCCATGCTTTCGTTTTTGTCTGCATTTCAATCACTCCATTCTATTAAGTCCTTAGTATCTTTTCCATTTTTTTACCTTTTGCCAACTCATCGATCAACTTATCCATATACCGAATTTCCTGCATCAATGGCTCTTCGATTTCTTCAACGCGGACCCCACAAACGACTCCCTTTATTAATGAACGGGATGGATTCAGTTGTGGAGCCTCCGCAAAAAAATCTTCCATGTTCGTTTCTTTAGTCAACTGATTCTCGAAACTTTCTTGGTCGTAACCGGTTAACCACCAAATAATTTCATCAACTTCTGCTTTCGAGCGCCCCTTTCTTTCTGCTTTGTTAATGTATAATGGATAGATTCTTGCCATGGTCATATCATATATTTTATGTCTACTCATCTAACTTCGCCTCCAACCTCTTATGCTATTACCATTATAGCCAGAACAGTTACGATTCTCCAAGCAATGCTATCACTGCTTTCTTCGCTTTATTTCCTTGAGGTATTTTTTTACATTTTTTATGCCACCCATTTCGCTGAACATCTCATTCATTTTTTCACGTTCAATCATTTTGGAATTTAAGCCATCATATTTCGTTTCTTTGGCAAGTTTACGGTAACTCTCCAATCTCTCTACTGGCAAGGTGCCCTCCTGGATGGCTTGCTGAACGGCGCAGCCCGGTTCAGTCGTATGGGTACAATCATTGAATTTGCAGTGGGTGGCTAGTTCTTCAATGTCACTAAACGATTTGGCTAAGTCCGTTTGAATGAGGCCAAGTTCCCGCATCCCTGGTGTATCAATGACTACACCGGCACCCGGAACAAGAAGTAACTCACGGCTAGTCGTGGCATGTCTTCCTTTGTCATCATTGCGGAGGCCTCGGGTCATCATTATTTCCTTGCCGACCAGGTGATTGATGAGGGTCGATTTGCCCACACCGGAAGAACCGATAAATGCAACCGTCTTCCCAGGTGCCACATATTTTAGTAGCGCGTCAAAACCCTCTTCTCGTGCGCTCGAAGTTATGCATACATCCACCCCGACCGCCACCGCATGAATATCATTCAGCTGCGCTTCAACATCGGCACTTAAGTCCGACTTCGTCAGTACAACAACCGGCATCGCTCCACTATCCCAAGCCACGGCCAGGTAGCGTTCCAACCTTCTTAAATTAAAATCATTATTTAGCGCCATACAAATGAAGACGGTATCGATATTGGCTGCTACCACTTGACTATCTTCGCGTGTGCCCGCTACTTTTCGTACAAAGACACTTTTTCGTGCCAAAACGTGATGAATAATGGCATGGCCAGATGCATCATTCACCCGGTCAACCATCACAAAATCTCCCACCGCAGGAAACTGTGACAGTTCCTCTGTTTGATAATGAAATTTACCAGAAATTTCAGCTGTGACTTCACCTTTTTCCGTCAATACCTTATATAAATTTTTCGATTGCGATGAAACCCGACCGACAAATAAATCGGGATATTTTTGGGCTTCGTTGACAAATGATTCCGTGAGGGCAATTTTGTCCATTTCTAGGTTCGTCATTTTTTTATTTCCTCCTAGCTTGTTACCATCTTAACGTGGTGAAAGTTCGGCCTGTTCTATAAAACGCGTCACTTCTTCAACCGTGACTTGTTGTTGCTCCAAAGGCGAAATCAAAGCCTCGCCATCGCCATCTTGCTCACCATAATTACCAAATTGCGCATGATTTCCACCTTCAATTATGAATTCTACATAGTTAACGGGTAACATCGAACGGTATTCCTCTACGCTTTCCTGACTCAAAACTGTATCTTCGCTACCATAAATACTCAAGACCGGAAGACCCGTTTCGGCCAAATCTGCAGTGGAATAGGCAGCCAACAATATCAATCCATCTACATGGTTTGGATCATTCCCCGCAAAAATTGCAGCCATCGACCCACCCAGTGAGTGCCCCGCCAAATACCACTCCGTAACTTCTGGATGTTCCATCATTACATCTCCAGCCGCATCAATATCAAACACCGCCAATCCAAATGGCATCTCTACCAAAAATACCGAATAACCATTTTCAGCCAATTGACGCATCAACGGTGCATAACTCTCATATTCCACTTTGCCCCCTGGATAAAAAATAATCCCTACTTCTTTTGATGCTTTGTTTTTTGGAGAAAAGTACAGCGGATCTTCCCCCACCACTTGAATGAGGTCGTCAGATTCCAGGGCTGTAAGTGCTACATCTTCCGCATTTGAATCATCATTCACATAGATTAGAAATATACCCACCATAATGAGCAGGAAAATGAATATGCTACCCAACACTTTTTTTACCTTCTTCATGTCCTCTCCCACTTTCATCCCTTCGTTACTCTTATTATAAGTCTAAATTCAAAAAGAGCAGAAGAAATAACTTTCTCCTGCTCCGCAATGTCTATTCTACTGTAACAGATTTCGCTAAATTACGAGGTTTATCCACGTCATAACCACGTTGCAAAGTGGCATAATAAGCAAATAACTGGGTTGGTACGACTGCCAATAGCGGCGCCAACAACGGATGAACAGCTGGCAATACCATTTGATCATCCCTTTGCTCCAATCCTTCCATCGCAAAGATACACGTATGTGCGCCACGAGAACGCACTTCTTCAATATTTCCGCGGGTGTGGCTAGCATTATTTTTTTGGGTGATAATTGCCATCACAGGGGTACCTTCTTCAATCAAGGCAATGGTCCCATGTTTCAATTCTCCAGCCGCAAATCCTTCTGTTTGGATATAAGAAATTTCTTTTAATTTTAAGGCTGCTTCCATCGAGACGTAGTAATCCAGTCCCCGACCAATATAGAAAGCACTGCGCTGCTCAGCGAGGTAACTTTGCGCTAAATAAGCAATTTGTTCTTTTTCAGTAATGACGGTATCCATAGCGTTCGCAACCAGACCCAGCTCGTGAATCATGTCAATATCCGCTGAATCACTGAGTGTTGCCGCAAGCACCGCCAAAACAGAAATTTGGGCTGTGTAGGCTTTGGTTGAGGCTACCGCTATCTCCGGACCAGCATGCAGTAACAGCGTGTAATCAGCCTCGCGCGATAACGTCGAACCTTGCACGTTGGTGATTGTCAGAGTTGGATAACCCCACTCCTTCACTTTTACCAAAACTTGACGGCTATCCGCTGTTTCGCCTGATTGGGAAATGAAGATAAACAATGGTTTTCCAACAACCAATGGCGGGTTGTAAGAGAACTCACTTGCCACATGCACTTCAGTTGGGATGTTCGCTATCTTCTCCAAGTAGTGTTTACCTAACCAGCCAGCATGGTAGCTCGTGCCACAAGCTACAATATGGATGCGGTCTGCCTCTTGAATAGCTTGTTTTAAATCAGCGGAAATTGCCAATTCACCCCTGTCGTTTTGGTACTGTTGGATGATTTTCCGCAATACCGCAGGTTGTTCATCAATTTCTTTCAACATGTAGTAAGGATACATGCCCTTTTCCAAATCCGCTGCGTCCACAGTTGCTTGATAGGAATCGCGCAAAATTACTTCACCTTCCAGCGTTTCAATTTCAACATGGTCTTTTGTCAAAGTAACCATTTCGCCGTCGTGAATTTCTACATATTCATTTGTTAGCTGGATCGTTGCCATCGCGTCGCTTGCGACGACATTGAAGCCATCTCCAACACCGATCAGTAATGGACTTTTATTCTTAGCGGCAAAAAGCGTTGCTGGTGCTTCGGAATCGATTAAAGCAAAGGCATACGAACCTTTGATTAATTTTAACGTATTCCGCAATATTTCTTTGGTGGATAATTTTTCTTTTTGTGCCAGATGGGCAATGACATTCACAACGATTTCTGTGTCTGTATTTCCATAAAGTAAAATATTTTGTAAGTAGGTTTCTTTCAGTTCCTGAAAATTCTCAATGACACCGTTATGGACAAGTGTAAAACGACCATCCACTGATTGATGTGGATGAGCATTCACGATACTTGGTACGCCATGTGTCGCCCAACGTGTATGCCCAATCCCCATATGTGCGGGAACCGTAAAATCAACAACCTCACGTAATTCCGCAATACGACCTTTTTCCTTGAACAGATGACTTTTCCCTTCTTCATCGACCACAAAAATCCCTGCTGAATCGTAACCCCGATATTCCAATTTCTCTAAACCTGATAATAAAATTTCCTGTACAGCATCTTGACCGATATATCCTACAATTCCACACATAGCAAATAAACCTCATTTTTCTATTAAATTTGCTTCTGGGTGTGGGAATGGACCTCTGTTTAAACTTTGCAGTTTATTTTTTATCCACTCTGTAGATTACACTTACCTTGAGTCATCCGCCGAATCTTTCGATAAACTCAATCCTCGTCACCTTACACAAGCATGTCAGCTTGGTTAGGCCTGGCGCTATCCGTTCTAACCTCACCTATCCTCCTTATTCTCAAATTTTCCAGAAGCAAGGAAAGTATATACTAAATGACAGCAATTAGTCAACAATCCCTTCAAATGCTTCATTAATTTCTTCCATTTTAATAATTAAACCATTTTGACATAAGTTTTTACTTCAAATGGTTTAATTATTCAGGATTAAACCATTTCAACCTTAACCTTCGTCCAAAATGGTTTAATTCCATCAAATAAAGCTGTAAAAAAGAAGCAGCCAGGAAAACCTGACTGCTTCTCATAATATTCTATTCACCGATTTCTTGACGGACAATATCGGCAATACGTGTTACGTATTCATGTGTTTTTTCATCTGTTTCAGCTTCAGCCATGATACGCAATAATGGCTCTGTACCGGAAGGACGAACCAGGATACGACCATTTCCAGCCATTTCCGCTTCAACTTGATCGATGACAGCCTTCACAGCTGGAATTTCCATAACACCGTTTTTATTTTTAACCCGAATGTTAACAAGTTCTTGTGGGTAAGTTGTTACTTCAGCAGCCAACTCGGAAAGTTTTTTGCCTGTTGCTTTCATGACATACATTAATTGAATAGCGGACAAAATACCATCACCCGTTGTATTCAAATCAAGGAATACGATGTGACCTGACTGCTCTCCACCTAAGTTGTAGCCATTTTTACGCATTTCTTCAACAACGTAACGGTCACCAACTTGGGTCTTCAATGCAATCATTTCTTCTTTTTCAATTGCTTTATGGAAACCAAGATTACTCATAACAGTAGATACGATTGTATTATGTTTTAATTCATTTCTTGATTTCAAGAATTTGCCACAGATGAACATGATTTTATCGCCATCAACGATTTCACCATTCTCATCCACTGCAATCAAGCGGTCCCCATCACCGTCGAAGGCAACACCAATATCAGCACCTTTTTCGCGTACAAATTCTTGCAATTGTTCAGGATGAGTAGAACCAACACCAGCATTGATATTAGTACCATTCGGTTTAACACCCATCGTGAAGAAATCTGTTTCTAAATCAGCGAACAAACGGTTTACAAGTGGCGTAGCTGCGCCATTCGCACCATCCACACAAACTGTTAAACCTGATAAATCAGAGGGGATTGTTGTTTGCAAGTATGAAATGTATTTCAATACACCTTCATTATACTCGTCAACTGTTCCCAAACCGTCAGCTGCTGGACGTGGTAAAGTATCTTCTTCTTGGTCCAAGTATGCTTCAATTTCCAATTCTTGGTCATCAGAAAGTTTGAATCCATCTGCGCCGAAAAACTTAATGCCATTATCTTCAGCTGGATTATGTGAAGCTGAAATCATAACGCCTGCTACTGCACCTTGAACGCGTGTCAAATACGCCACGCCAGGGGTAGTAATAACGCCTAATTGCAATACTTCAATGCCGACTGACAACAAACCTGCTATAAGAGCATGTTCAAGTAATTGACCAGAAATCCTTGTATCACGTGCAACCAAAACAAGAGGTTTGTTTACATCTGGAGCGTGCTCCTTCAAAACATGTCCACCATAACGCCCTAATTTAAATGCTAATTCCGGTGTTAGTTCACTATTTGCAAGGCCTCTCACGCCATCTGTTCCAAAATACTTACCCATTCTTCAATCTCCTTTATGTATCCTCGAAATTTTTATCTATTATTTGTAGTATTTGTAGTCTGGTTTGTACGGTCCGAAGTTGCTTCTGTCTCCGTGGTCTTAACAGTGACATTCACTTCAACTTGGTTTGGAGTTACTTCTGTGCCCATAATATCTAATGGTACCACATTTGCTGTCACAACTGAAGTCGTACGAATATTACTGATATCAACCTCGGCAACCACTTCATTCACATCAGCCAATAGCTTTTGATTCCCAGTCAACGTTACATTCTCCGTACCTGCCAGGCTTAACTCATACGTACGACCAGAAACCGGTGTCCCTTTTTGGACTAAACGAATAGGGACTGTTTTTTCATATGGTTCAATTGGAATTTCCACGTCTATTTCTTGTGGTTCCACAACAACATTTAATTTATTGCGGGCTTCATCTTCTACTTGAACGACAAGCGTCGCATTAATTGAACTTGTCAGTTCGTTTTCAGAAGGGACACGCACATAAATACGATCGATTCGGTCAATCGTAGATGTTGGTCCTGTTATAATTACCGACTCTCGGCTTAAAATCGGATCTTTTGCAACATAAGAATCGTCTACCGAATTAGTATCGAACACAACCTTTATCGGACTCTCAATTGTTACTTTCTCTTCAATTTGAACATTAATACGCGATGGTACAATTTGATAGGTCAATTCTTCCGATAAGTTTTCTACCCGTAATTGAACAGTATGCCTTCCCGGACCAAGTAAATCCAAGTCTTCCGTAACGATATTAAAATCGCTGGCGGATAAAGTTTGAACAATGACACTTTCTGGACCCGAGACGTTAAGCATCACCGTTTCCGGTAGACCGGAAATAAAGTAACGATCTGTGTCCATATTTATCTGGATTGGTAAATTAGAAATTGTTTCACTTCGCAACGTGCTGATTGCATCATTTCGGTTTGTTGTACTCAACCCATAGTTTTCTGAATAAACATAACTAAACAGGAGAATGGAAACGAGTAAAGAAGTCAATCGAACTATCCAGACATTCTCAAATAAATCCTTGTTTTTTTTACTCATTTGGGATTCCCCCATTTCAAATTATCCAGGAATTCTTGTACCAAATTCGGTTTCTCTTCTTCATCTTCGTCCATAACAAGCTGATCAGTTAAATAAGCAACAAAATCCTCTCGCGTCATATCCCGGTACAAACGATTCTGGTGTGCAATACTGATGCCACCAGTCTCTTCGGAAACGATAATGGTCAATGCATCTGAAATTTCACTTAACCCGATTGCTGCCCGATGTCTTGTCCCTAATTCTTTGGATATCAAGGGATTCTCCGACAGAGGCAAATAACCGGCAGCGGAAGTGATTTTAAAATCTTGAATGATGACTGCACCGTCATGCAAGGGCGTATTGGGTATAAAGATGTTTATCAATAACTGATTAGAAACATCTCCACCTATTTGTATACCCGTGTGTGCATATTCATCCAAAAGATCATTCAGTTCAATTGAAATTAAAGCCCCGATTTTACGCCTTGCCATGTATTGGACCGCTTTGTCGATTTCCTGGATAAAATATTCAGAAGTTCGAACCCGTCGATTTGCTCGATTCCGAAAACCCGTTTTACCAAGATGTTCCAAGCCGCGTCGAATTTCAGGTTGGAAAACGATGATAACCGCAACTACGCCCCAACGAATGATTTGATTAATAATCCAATCAATCGTGCTCAGATTCAAGAGAACAGCCCCCATCTTAATAAGGACAATGACCAGAACGCCCTTTAAAAGTTGAATTGCCCGAGTTCCCTTAAGTATGGTGATTAATTTGTTAATTAAGTACCAAACAAGCATGATATCAATGACATTCGTGAGGTTTTGCCAGCTTAGTATATTGTCAAAGTCAAAGTTCATATACAAGACCACCCCTACTAGTAAGATCTGCTTAATTATATCATAACAGTTTATTAGAATAACCCATCATCAACAAACTTTTACAAATTCAGGGGTTTCCTATACAATATTGTTATATAAAAAGGGAGTGGTTACTTGAATCGGAAAACATTAAAAAAGCAAGCTAAACATGATGTACGTAACAATTATTTACCTTGGCTTTTGGTTGCTCTTATTTCTATTTTTATTATTTTTTTCCAGAGTTATTCGCAGTTTGATAACTATGATTCATCCTCACTGATCGGTAAAAATACGCAGATTCAGATTCGGATTCAGTGGTTAAATATTTTTGAGCTTATTTTTTTAGTTCCCCTTAGTCGTTTGGCCATTCACTTGAGCATCGGTTCATTTAATAATGTGAAAGAAAGTATGTTTAAGAACGAACGCTGGTTGCGCGACATAGGTGCCATGCTTTTGGTGGGACTCTACACCTTTCTCTGGACATTATTGTTGGTTATTCCGGGCATCGTCAAGGCCTATTCCTATTCTCTGGTTCCGTATATTCTAGCCGAAGATGATTCCATCACCATCACCCAAGCGATTGACTTGTCCCAACGTCTGACGGATGGCTATAAATGGGACTTGTTCGTGATGGATTGGTCTTTTATATTGTGGGACCTGGCGGCTTCTCTCACATTTGGCCTGGTCGCCTTTTACTCGGTCCCTTATCAAAAAGCAACCTGGACACGCTATTACTTAGCACTTTCTAGATAAATAAGTGAAAAAAGGCAAGCCTCGTAAATTAACGGGCTTGCCTTTTGATTATTTAGATAAAAGTTGAGCTGCTTCTTTAACGCGTTCCAAACCTTCAGCAATGATTTCTTCTGCTTTGTCAGGTTGTGCGTTATGTCCTTCAATAACGACTTCAGCAATAATTTCTTGACCAAAAACTCCGCCAAATACATTACGTAGGTAGTTTACACTCATGTCCATCGCCTGTGTTTCTATTGTTGAGTAGATGCCACCACGTGCGTTTAATAAAATAACTTTTTTGTTCGGTTGTAGTTGAACCATGTTGCCCTCAGCGTCATATTTGAAAGTGAAACCACCTGCAAATACGTAATCGATGAATGTTTGTAAACGTGCTGGAATTGTTAAGTTCCATAATGGGAATGCAATAACGATAACATCAGCTTCTGTAAATGCTTCGCGTGCTTTATTGTTTGCTTCTAATACAGCTTTTTCAGTTTCGGTTAATTGGCCACCAATTGCGCCTTTACCAAAAGCGTTAAATAGGTCTTGACCGATATAAGGCATATCTTCTTCAAAAATATCATAAATACGTACATTCAAGTTTTCTTTATTTTGTACCTCATTTAAAAATGTTTCATACATACGGCTTGAAACACTATCTGCTGCTGGACGGTCATTTGCTTTAATTAATAATACGTTCATAATGTATTGTCCTCCCGGGGAATAATTTCGCTTACTTTTAGTATAGTACATTATTCACAAGCTTTTATCAATAGCCTGGATTAAGAAATTTCAAATTGGAATTATTTAATCACAGAAACACCGTGGAGTGTGGCGTTCGGATAATATTTTGCTAGCCATCGCCGCATTTTCTCAAAAAAAGCGGCGATGAGGATTTTCGAATCTCCTCATCGCCGCACTCATTCTTATTATTCGATTTTGAACTGGGCTAGCTGGATTCGAACCAACGATGACGGAGTCAAAGTCCGTTGCCTTACCGCTTGGCTATAGCCCAATGGTGGAAGGGGGCAGATTCGAACTGCCGAACCCGAAGGAGCGGATTTACAGTCCGCCGCGTTTAGCCACTTCGCTACCCTTCCCTTAATCCGTAAATTACGGACTTATCCATCTTAAAATAGGTCTGGATATTTTTCAATTATATTCAACCATTTTTAATGATATTCTCATTTACAAATTACCCGAGCGGAATATCGAGTAAAGAAGCCAAATACCAAACAAACCTGAAACGACGAAACCAGTTTGCCCCAGCAACTGTCCGCCTTCTGTAGAAGACATGAAAGAGGAAGATAGTAATAATCCTACAATGATGATGGCCATGACGACCCGGTTCGACATTTTTTTTACGTCCGCCCACTTTTCGTCCAGATCATCCGTATCGATATTCAAACGCAAACGACCATTGATGATTTGTTTCAGGAGCGTAGAAATATTTTCCGGCATTTCACTGACGTCTTTTAGGACGGTATACCCTTTACCTAAAACCTTCTCTTTTTCAAATCTTTCTAGTAAGGTATAGACATTAATGTTTTCAGCCAAATACTCTTTTGCGGTCCGAATTAAATTCAAATCTGGTGCCAAATCCAAATAAACGCCTTCCAGGATTGAAAGTGCCTTGGCTAAAATCGTCAACTCACTGGGAATCACCATGCTATGGCGTTTAAACATTTTAATGAAGTCTATTAATGCTTCGGATATGCGCACATTTTGCATATCTGAGGTCAAATAAACATCAAAGATGTATTCCAAATCACGGTATAGTTTACGTTTATCCATGGGCATACTTGGCGTTGCAATCTTCAAAGCAGACTTGACCATCATATCGAGATCCTGTAAAGCCAAAGCTTCTATTAGACGATTGAGTTCTAGCCTTAAGGTTTCACTCAATTTCCCCATAATACCGAAATCAATGAAATAGATTTTGCCGTCTTTAATAATCATATTCCCCGGATGAGGATCGCCATGGAAATAGCCATCCTTAAAAATTTGTTTTAAATAGGAAAGAATCAATTTTTGACTGATATCTTCCATATCATAACCAAGCAATTCCAATTCATCCTTATTGGTTATCTTTGTTCCTTCAATATATTCTTCGACCAGAACTCTTCTTCTGGTCAAACCTTCATACACTTTAGGCACTGCCACGCAAGCTACACTCTTATTCTTTTCCTGGAACTCCACCAAGAGTTTTGCTTCATTACGAAAATCGAGTTCTATCATCGTTGCATCTTTCACTTGCTGGAAAGCTTCCTTGGGGTCAATAACATCGACAATCCCTTTCGGAATTAAATCACTCAAGCGAATCAAGATATCCAGATCCCGAATAAGTAATTCATCGATAACCGGGCGTTGCACTTTAAGAATAACCACTTCGCCCGTTCGCAACGTTCCTTTATGGACTTGGGCCATCGAGGCACTCGCTAACGGTTTTTCATCCAAATGCAAAAAGACTTCGCCCAAAGACAGTCCCGTGTCCTCAAGAAAAATGCGTTCCACCTCGGAAAATGGGAATTCTGGCGCACGATCTTGCAAGAGCGTCAATTCATCCACAAAAGCTTGCGGTAAAATATCTAGACGGGTAGAGAGAATTTGGCCGATTTTAATAAAGCTTGGTCCCAATTTTTCAAAAGCTTTGCGCAAATTAACTGCATCAATCTCAACAGCATCTGTCCGATTTTGAACTTTATGGTGGTAAACAAAACGAAATCCGTAATTTGAAAGGACCCGCACAATTTCCCGCAAGCGTTTGTCATCTGCCATTGTTCTCTCCCCCGCCTATTTCCATTATTTATTCAACAGCGCTTCCAATTTTGCACTTAAAGCATCTAATTTTTCATGTACTTCGTCAAGGTCTTCTTTTTTCGCATAGCCCAGGTCAGCTAGTTCGCTCTTTTGAATAGGGCGTTTGTCAGTGACTTTTCGCGTCAGTTCACTTTGTAGCTCTTTTCCTTCTTGAACGGTTACCCGCCCTTTTTCTACCATTTCATTAATCAGTTTCTCTGCTTTTTCCACAGACATAGAGGTCAGGCCAACACCAGCTAGAAATATTTTCTTCAATTCTTCCATCATTTTCCCTCTCCTTTATAAAAACTTTTAATCTAATTCTATTTTACCATAACTAAAATATCATTTGCGCCATGTAGTTAATCTGGTAAAATATAAGGAACATTTCAAAGGAGAATAAAACCATGAAAGAAAGCAAAAACAAAACCTATCGAATCGCCATTTTAGGAATTTTATCAGCTATCATCATCATTCAAAATTTTGTCCCGTTTCTTGGAAATATTCCGATTCCACCACTTAATCCAACCATTATTCAAATCACGGTTATCGTTGCTTCTTTTGTTTTGGGCATTAAAGATGGGATGATTGTCGGTGGGATTTGGGGATTGGTACGTATGTTAAAAGCCTATACCTTACCAACTTCTCCACTTGATTTATTATTATTTACCAATCCCATGATTTCTCTTATTCCCCGTATTCTGATTGGTTTAACTGCTGGATGGATTTTCCAACAATTCAATAAACGCGGGCAAGAAAAACGCGGTATGGTTATTGGAGCTGTCGTTGGTTCACTTACAAATACAATTTTAGTTCTCGGTTTTATTGCCCTGCTTTTTGGAGAGCAATACTCTGAGGCCTTGGGAATCAGCTCAGCTAATCTAATGGGTGCCCTGGCTGCCGTTGTAGCTACGAACGGGATTGCCGAAGCTGTCGCTTCTGCCATCATTGCACCTATTATCGCCAAAGCATTGATGAAAGTAAAACGCTGATCATAGTCCCAGGTAACGCATGAACCAATCAGTAATGGATGCCCCACCGATGCCATAAACAAAGAGTTTCAATGGTTTAGTCCAAAGGTAAATTTTCATGAACCGATTGAAAGTCATCGCCGTAATGCCAGCCAACATGCATAAAAAATCATCCGGAAAGCCAGGAAAAGCAAAAGCGACCCCCAGAAAAATATCAAATCGTTTTCCTTTGGTTAGAATGGCGTAATATTTTTGATAGGTTTCTTCTTGAACAAAAGCGCGGACAAACGTTTTTCCAAACCGACGGGCCAAGAAAAAGTTGGCTATCGACCCCAATGTCACACCGATGAAACTCAGGATAAACCCCCAAAGATTACCAAATAGTAAAGGGGCGATAATGAGAATAATCCCTCCCGGCACGATGGGATAGATCACTTGGGACATTTGTAAGAGGATAAATATAATGGGTCCCAAGATTCCCATTCTGAATATGAGGGCTTGTGTACCGGACAATATTTCATTATAGCCGATTTGATAGGTATAGTAAGCCAATCCAACGGATAAAAGGATGCCCATTACAGTGAATAGGCGAATAACATTGCGGTTGGTTTCAATAATCTGTTTTTCTGTCATCTTGGCTCACCCCTTTCTTTTTTCATTATAACCAACTGAAACCAGAATTGGTTGCGCCTTAAGTCCCATTTACATAAACTAAAAAAACCGACAGAAACTCTGTCGGTTTTTTTATCTGCTTATTAAAATTCATCCTGGCTCAAATATGCTAACGCATATTGGGCATATAATTCGGCACCAACTATCATAGCTTCTTCGTCAACATTGAAGCGCCCATGGTGATGTGGCCAAGTCGTGCCTTTTTCTTCGTTTCCGGCACCTACTAAAGCAAAAGCCCCTGTACATTCAGCCATGTAATAACCAAAGTCTTCTGCACCCATTGTTGGTGGCTCTGAATATAAATTATTTCTTCCAAAAGCATCTTCCGCTACTCTCTGAACGAGATGCGCTGTTCTTTCTTCGTTAACAACTGGTTCGGTCATTCGAATGTACTCGAACTCCACCGTTGCGCCGTTCGCTTCCGCCAAAGCAACTGCATATGCTCGCAATGTATCTTCAATCGTTTGACGGATATCATTATGGAAAGTCCGAACTGTTCCTTCCATATAAGCATCTTCCGCGATGACATTGAATCGTTGTCCAATCGTTGCTTTGCCGATTGTGACAACAGCTGGTTTCAATGGATCAACTTTACGTGAAACAATTGATTGAACATCAGTAATGAATTGCCCTGCAATCACGGCTGCATCGATAGTCAAATGTGGTGTTGCAGCATGGCCCCCTTTGCCCTTAAAGTGGACCTTAAAAATATCAGCAGCTGCGAACGATGGACCTACCGGACAAGAAACTTTCCCGGCTGGTCCCTGTGCCCAAATATGGATACCAAAGACATTATCAATACCGTCAATAGCTCCTTGCTCAATCATTTTTTTCGCACCTTCAGCAATTTCTTCCGCTGGTTGGAATAACAAGCGAACAGTTCCCGGAATATGCTCTCTCACACTGTTCAAAGCTTTAGTAGCAGCCAATAACATGGATGTATGTGCATCATGCCCGCAAGCATGCATTTTTCCTTCAGTGGTTGAACGATACTCTAAATCGTCTGATAATTCTTGCACGGATAATGCATCCATATCTGCACGCAAGGCAACTGTTTTGCCTGGTTTTCCGCCTACGATTTCTGCAATCAATCCGGTAGGTTCGGTCAGACGGTAGCTAACACCCCATGCATCCAATTTTTCAGCAACTTTTCGAGTCGTTTCTACTTCTTCAAAGGACAATTCCGGAAAACGATGTAAGTCCCGGCGAAAAGCAATCATCAGTTCCTCGTTTTCGTGAAGGAATTCTTTTATTGTTGTTTCAATAGCATTTTGTACCATACGATTAATGACCCCTTTTTAACCTTTTTTTAATCATGCTCCAATTTAGATTAAAGCGAATCCTTTTAAATGTCAAATGGTTATTTCTTTTTCATAAGCTAATGTAAATTGACGATTTACTTATATTATAATAAGATTAGAAGAAACATTTATACACAACTTTTATTTGGAGGTTCAATCATGAACAGTCTTTTGGCTTTAACAATCATTTTAGTCGTCTTCGCCATCGGTGATATGCTGGCGGTCAAGACGAAAAGTATCATTTCCATGCTCTTTTTCGCTTCTGTATTCTTTATAACTGCTTTTTGGTCCGGTTTGCCGACCACGATTTTTGCTGATTCTAATTTGCTTGCATTAGGACAGGTCATGATTACCATGCTATTGGTGCACATGGGAACTCTGTTGAATATTAAACAACTGAAAGAACAATGGAAAACGGTCATTATTGCCTTGTTAGCTATTGTCGGTGTTTCGGTCGGCATCGTCCTTTTGGGGTCTCCTATTATCGGGCTGGAAGCAGCATTGGTTGCTGCACCACCTGTTTCCGGGGGTGTGATTGCGGGAATCCAGATGGCTGAAGCCGCAAATTTCCTAGGACGTGAAGACTTGGCCGTTTTGGCCTCGTTGCTGGTTGTTGTCCAAGGTTTTGTCGGTTATCCATTGGCATCATTTTTCTTGAAGAAAGAAGCAACAATCGTCCGGGAACAATTTATTGCCGGAAGCCTTGCCCCCGTGCAGGCTGAAACAGCAACCGAAGAAAAGGTTGAAAAGAAAAAACTGTTCCCCCAAGCCCCTACTGCTTACGAGTCAAGCAACTATTTTCTGGCTAAGACAGCCTTGATCGCTTTACTCGCGGCTTACGTTGCCACCTGGATAAATGATGGTGTCGGGTTCCGTTTGATGGACGCAAACATCATGGCCCTATTGCTGGGAATTGTCTTCAGTGAATTGGGATTCCTTGATAATAACATTCTGGTCAAAGGTAATTCATTTGGCTTGGGAATGGCGGCTTTGACTTCGGTTATCCTGTCCACATTGGCAGCCGCCACGCCAGAAATCGTTTTTGGTCTTTTGCCGAGTATTTTGGTGGCACTTTGTTTTGGTTCTATCGGAATCCTGCTTTTCACATTTGTTGCAAGCAAAATTTTAAAAATGTCCATGTGGATGAGTTTTGGAATCGGCATATCCGCCTTGTTTGGCTTCCCGGGCACTTTCATCGTGTCACAGGAAGTTACCCAAGCTATCGGCACAACGGACGAGGAGCGCGATGCCATCCGGAATCACATTCTCCCTAAAATGCTGGTGGCGGGATTCGTCACTGTATCCATTGGTTCTGTCGTTTTGGCTGGAATCGCTGCATCCATCATCGCAGGCCTGTAACAGAATCGTAATCCCTTCTACTGACCATCTCGCTAGGAAACGCTTTCTTATAATGTTATAGTTAGGGAAAATAGAGCGAAAAAGGAGGTGGCAGAGATGCAAAACAGAGAAGATATTCCTAAAATTGTCAATCCCGTTCTTCATCCCGATGCCCTGGTTGATGACGAAGACTTAAAAAAAGAACCGACTGAAGAAGAAAAAGAAGCCGATGTTGTTCCGGAAGATTTTGAACATTTTAACCTCGACGCGGCCGACAAATTAGCAAAAAAAGATGAAGAAGATAAAGACAAATAAAATTGAACCGCCCTGCTCCAATTTCTTGGAGCAAGGCGGTTTCTCTGTTTATTCAAAGGGGAGCCATCCGGGACGACCATGCAGGTATTCCCACATCATATCGGGAATCACTAAATCCTCGCGATTTTCTTCGGAAATAGTGGCTAATAATTCTTTTCCTTTACGGATTTTCTCCACGCTATCCGGATCAACAATCAATTGGCGCCCGACAGCCACTAACGGTGCACCCATTTTCAATACGTGATTAATGTCTTCCGCTGACTTAACTTGTCCAACCCCTATTACTGGGATACGGTCGCCAATGTGTGTAATTATTTTCGAAAGGAGAGCCGTTTTATCCGTCTTATCCCGCATAGAGGATTGATTATAATGCCCCAATGAAACGTGGAGATAATCCAATCCCGTCTTGCCCAGTTCATCTAATAATAGCATGGTGTCATCCAACGTAATACCTGGCTCTTCTAATTCTTCTGGTGAGATACGGTAGCCTAGAATAAATGGTTTAGTTGCATGCTTAGTGATAGCTTTTTTTGCCACTTCTACTACGGCAAGAGGAAACGCCATCCTTTTTTCTAACGTTCCGCCCCACTGATCCTCTCTTCTATTTGAATGAGGAGAGAAGAATTGTTGGATTAAATAAGTATTGGCGCCATGCAACTCGACACCATCAAACCCGGCCTCGATGGCTCGTCTGGTGGCTTCTCCAAAAGCGTTTACCACTTCTTCAACCTCTTCTTCTTCCAGAGCACGTGGTTCTTCAGCCTTTTCACGTAAAGGCGCAACGGCACTGGCACTGACGGTTTGGAGCCCTTTCAATGTTTCCCGAGATCCCATCCTTCCCACGTGAAAAATCTGCAATATCGCTTTCGTACCGTTGTGATGAATGGTATCTGCAAGTTTGCGCAGACTCGGAATCATTTCATCGGACGCTGCACTTAAAGAGCCGGCAAAACGGCCATTCTCCATTACTTGGGCACAGGAGGTGATAACGGCGCCCAACCCTTTCGTACGACGTTTATAATAGGCTAGCTCGTCCGTTGTCAACATTCCGTTCACGAAGGATGAATTGGTTGTCATCGGCGCCATGATAATCCGGTTCTCAATCGTAACCCCGTTTGGAAATGTAAAAGGTTCAAACATTCTCATATCTCTTTGCTTCACTCTGATCGCTTCCTTTTTTCGTCTTTCCATTTATCATAGTATATCGCGACGCAAAAAGTCCATCATGTCGATTCACCAACACAATGGACTCTGTTACTTTTATTCTTTAATTAAATAATCATCTGCAATTGCCAGGAAGGCCTTACCTGCAACCAGCATCGCTTTTTCATCGATGTTAAAACGGGGATGATGGTGCGGAAAAGTTGCATCGTATTCAGGATTGAAAGCACCCACATTGAAGAAAGTTCCTGGACGAACTTTCGTGAAATAGCCAAAATCTTCACCGCCCATCGAAGGCTCACGTTCAACGACGCGTTCCTCACCAAATTTTTGTTTCATCAATTCCACAAAACGGGAGGTTTCTTCCGGATGATTATACACGGCATCATAACCACGAACATACGTTAACTCACTTGTTCCATGATACATGGAAGCAATGCTATCCGCCATGACAGCCATCTCTTTACGAATCGTTTCACGCGCTTCTTCATGATAAGTCCGGATCGTTCCCTTGATCAAAGCAGTATCCGCGATAATATTATTCGCTTCACCCCCCGCTTGGACAGTTGAAACAGTAACAACCGCTGGATGCAACGGATTAACAGCCCGACTTACCAAAGTTTGCAAGGCATCCACTAATTTTGTAGCAATAATGACGGAATCGACAGTCTCATGCGGATAAGCGCCATGTCCACCTTTTCCTTGAATGGAAATATTGAAAAAATCAGCTGCCGCCATGGCATATCCTGGTGTATAGCCAATCGTTTCTGCTTCCAGTAACGATTGAATATGTTGACCAAATACATAATCAACACCATCCATTGCACCGGCTTCGACCATGCTTTTGGCCCCTCCTGGCAAAACTTCCTCGGCATTTTGATGAATTAAAACGACATTACCATGTAATTCGTCAGCAGATTTGGCTAGTACTTGCGCCACACTCAATAACGTTGCCGTATGGGAATCGTGGCCACAAGCATGCATGACGCCTGGATTTTGGGACTTATAAGGCACATCATTTTCTTCATGGATACGAAGTGCATCAAAGTCCGCTCGGAAGGCAAGGGTCGGGCCTGGATAAGCACCAACGATTTTTGCCACGATTCCATAGCCATTGCCAACATTCTCCTGAATATCCGTAATGCCAAAAGAACGTAATTTATTGACAATATAAGCCGCCGTTTCTTTTTCTTCAAAGGAAGGTTCCGGATGCTGATGCAAATGGCGTCTCATCGCCACCGTTTCCGTATAATTCTCCTCCAATTCTTCTGCCCAACGTTCGTAAGTATTTGTTGCTGTCATTTTTACATGTTCCATGCCTTACCTTCTTTCTCGAAAGCTCGCGCTTGCGCAGTCATTTTCTCGTGTTTTTTTCTTAAAAAAGGAATTTCCTGTTTCTTGCAATAGACGTAATGTTCCGGTGCAATTTCATACAGTCCAACGTCGCTTTCGTTCTCATATTGGTGGAATGTTTCGTCGTAAGCAATACGTCGGCGCTGGCGCTCCTTAACTGGGTCAGGAAGCGGAACAGCCGACAAGAGAGATTCCGTGTATGGATGCAAAGGCGTTGTATAAAGAGCATCTGCCGGTGCAACTTCCAGCAACCGGCCGCCATTCATCACACCGATACGGTCACTGATGTACTTTACCATCGACAAATCATGTGCGATGAAAAGATAGGTCAGATTACGTTCTTCTTTCAGTTTGATAAGAAGATTAACAATCTGGGCCTGGATGGAAACATCCAGTGCCGATATTGCCTCATCTGCAATAATAAACGAGGGATCAACCGCTAAAGCTCGGGCAATCCCCACCCGTTGGCACTGGCCACCAGAAAACTCACGTGGATAGCGCGTTGCGTATTCGGGGTTCAAACCCACTAGCTCAAGTAGTTCAAAAACCTTCGCTTGTTTTTCAGCTTGTGTTTTTACCAAGCCATGCACTTCAAGTCCGCCACCAATAATTTCCATAACCGTTTTACGGGGATTTAATGATGCATAAGGATCTTGAAAGACCATCTGAACAGATTTGCGGAATGCTTGAAGTTCGCGCCGTTTTTTTACCGAGCTGATGTCGGTGCCATCAAATTTGATGGCACCGGAAGTGGCTTCCTGAAGTTTGGAAACCAGCTTCCCGGTCGTCGATTTGCCCGATCCGGATTCACCCACCAGACCAAACGTTTCACCTTCATAAATAAAAAAGGACAAATCATTCACTGCTCTTACTTCATTGGGTTTTCCTGCGTTGAAAAACTGATTAAGGTTGCTGACTTCCAGCAACTTTTTCTTTGTTTGTGCCATGAACGTTCGTCCCTCCTTTTAGGTTATCTTGATATAGTTTATAGCGACGTACAATTTCCGCAGGTGGTGTTACTGCCGGCGCCTCTGGATGCAGAAGCCACGTTGCCGCGAAATGGGTTTTGGAAACAGGAAAAACAGGTGGTTCTTCCTTGAAATCAATCGCCAATGCATAAACATTCCTTTCCGCAAACGCATCCCCTATTGGTGGATTGAGCATGTTTGGCGGTGTCCCTGGAATGGAATAAAGAGCGTTATCGACATTTTCAATCGTCGGCATGGATGCCAATAAGCCCCATGTATACGGATGTTGAGGATTATAAAAAATTTCGTCCACTGTGCCACACTCCACGATTTTACCCGCATACATAACAGCTACGCGGTCCGCCATATTGGCTACAACACCCAAATCATGAGTTATAAAAATAATGGATGTATCAATTTTATCTTTCAAATCATTCATGAGTTCCAAAATTTGCGCTTGTATTGTCACATCCAATGCAGTCGTCGGTTCATCGGCAATCAAGATTTTAGGCTTACAGGCCAGGGCGATTGCTATCATGACCCGTTGCCGCATCCCACCGGAAAATTGATGCGGATAGTGATGCATCCGATTTTCAAAGTCCTTCACCCCAACCATTTCGAGAAGCTCTTTGGCTTTTTCCAAAGCCTCCTCCTTAGAGGTCCGTTGGTGTTGGATAATCGATTCAGCAATTTGTTTGCCGACAGTCATGGTCGGATTCAAAGATGTCATAGGATCTTGGAATATCGTTGCTATTTCTTTTCCCCGGATGTCCTGCATTTTTGTGTCGCTCAACTTAAGTAAATCTTGTCCTAAATAGAGTATTTCGCCATTTTTAATCATCGTATTTTTCTTATCCAACAAACCCATGATTGCTTGCGTAGAGACCGATTTTCCTGATCCAGATTCACCCACAATCGCTAATGTTTCTCCTTTGTACAAATCAAAGTTAACACCTCTGACCGCTTGAACCTCCCCCGCATATGTACGAAATCCTATTTCCAGATTCTTTACTTCCAAAAGCTTTTTATGCATATCCTCACCTATTCCTTCTCTCTAACTGCCAAACACTTCCATCAAGGTCACCATATGTGCAATATTTTCGTAAAAATCTTCCAAACGAATATTTTCATTTGGGGCATGTGCGCCTGAATGGGCCCAACCTGCACCAACACCTGCGATCGGTAGGTGCAAATATTTTTCAAACAATTCACTCGGTCCTGTTCCCGCCATGCTTGGCGAAACGATGACCGGATTTTTATCACCATAAACTGTTTGCGCAGTTTGAACCACTGTCTGGATAAACGGATCTTCGACTGAGGTACGTTGGGCCCCTTCTGCCGCAATCATCGTTAAACGGACATCTTCAAAACCTTTTTCATCCAGATGGCGACGAACACTGTCGCGAACTTTTTCAGGACTTTGCCCCGGTACAAGTCGGCAATCCAGTTTCGCTTTAGCCGAACGTGGTAAAACCGTTTTAATGCCCGGTCCCGTGTAGCCACTGGAGAAGCCACATACGGTCATTGTTGGATAGAACGCCAACGCTTCTGTCGGAGTTACATCTGTGCCATCAGTAATGAATTTACCGGTCAATCCGTATTGTTCGACAACCTGGTCAGGTTCGAAAGGCAGGGTGGCTGCGGCTAATTTATCTTTTTCTGATAATGGCTGGATACCATCATGGAAGCCCTCAACCACGATTTCATTATTACTGTTTTTCATTGATTCCAAAGCGTGAATCAAACGCCATGCTGGATTATCCACAATCGCTGCCATGGAAGAGTGGATATCAATACTTGCTGTATCTACTTCTAAATCAAAGTAGGCGATGCCTTTCATACCGGCACTCACGACATAGTTTTCGTACTTATCTTTGGATCCCGCTTCCCAAATACATGCATCTGCTTTGAATAAATCCGCATACTTTTCAATATACCTTCCCAAATTGGGGCTGCCGATTTCTTCTTCTCCTTCCAATAAAAATTTCACGTTGCAAGGAAAGCCGCCTGCTTCTCTCAGTACTGAAAGAGCATTTAAGCGGGCCATGAAGTTGGCTTTGTTATCAGATACACCACGCGCATAAAGGACGCCATCGCTAACAGTTGGTTCAAAAGGCTCTGTTAGCCATTCTTCAAGTGGTTCGGGCGGTTGAACGTCGTAATGATTGTAGAAAAGAAGCGTCCGTTCACTATTCCCTTGAGGTGAAGCAGCGAAGAAGCCATATATAACTGGATTTCCGCCCAAGTCATCCAGGACTTGGACTTCTCCCCCCGTTTTTTCGATTAATGCTTTCACGTAGGCAACTGTTTCGGGAATTTGTCTGTTTGCTGTTGAAATAGACTCCAGACGTAAATAGTCTTCAAATTCTTCCATTCTTTTATGGGCCATTTCCTGAGCCGATTCAATAGCTGTTGTTTGATAGGTTCTTGTCATGCTTCTACCTCCATTTAATTAATCCAATGTCCATTCATGTACATCGTACAATGAGCCACCCCAGTATTCCTTAATACCACCAGTCAAATTATCTTGTTTGATGACGATATCGTGTTGGGAATATAGCGGAACGATTGGTGCTTTTTCTTGCAACATAACTTGGAAAGCGTCATAGATTTCTTTCCGTTTGGCACTGTCCGTTTCAGATTTCCCTGCCTCCAGCATGGCATCGATTTCAGCATCTTGGATATGTGCATAGTTGGAGCCGCCTTCTGAACCGAAGTAACTTGCCAAATCCGGGTCAACCGGGACTGCAATTCCACCTAGGTACAAATCAAAATCAGCAGCACGCGCTTTTTCCAAAGTAGTCGGGAAGTCGTAAGTAACTTGTTCAACGGTAAAACCAACTGCTTCCAGTTCCTGCTCAATCAAGTTAGCGGATTGTTCACGCACTTTGTTTCCTGTTGGAACCATCAATTCAATTGGTTCGCTCATGTTATATTCTGATTTTGCGATATAGTCTTTTGCTTTTTCTGGGTCATATGCCAACGGACTCAAATCGTCGTTATAATAAGGGCTCGCTGCCGAATATGGACTCGCAATAACATCCGCATTTCCTTGGAGCAGATTGTCTACGATTGTGTCACGGTTTACCGCGTGGGACATTGCCAAACGAATGTTTTCATCATAACGGGTTGTATTGATATACATATACTGTGCTGTCCAGGAAGGCTGTGTTTCAAGCGTCACACCTTCTACACCGGAAACCATATCGATATCGGAAATGGCAATTTCTCCGATTCCACCACTCGCATTCATGGTGACCCCACCCGTTTGCAACTCCGTTGCCAAGTTTGTACCCGACATAACGCGGATGAATACGGAAGAAACTTTTGGTGCCCCACGATAATAATCTTCGTTGGCAGCCAACTCCATATGGGAATCTTGTACGTATTCAACAAATTTGTAAGGTCCGCTCGTTACGGATGGTTTTGTGAAAGCATCAGATGCATCCAATTCCGCAAAGGGAATGCCTTCTACCACATGTTTAGGTTGGACAAAAATGTTTGTTCCAATCATTTCTTTAACATAGTTCGGGTCAGTTGGGGTTTTCGTTTTGAAAGTTACCGTATGTTCATCCACCGCAACAAGGTTCGGAATTTCCGTTCCTTCTTCCAATTTTCCGGAATTATTCACGCCTTCCAGTGCCGTTAAATAGAGTCCGGTGGTCTGAACTTCTGGATTAGCAAAAAGATTCAATGAGAAGACTACATCATCGGCTGTGATTGGTGTGCCATCCGTCCAAGTTGCGTTCGGATTAAGCTTTACCGTATATGTTTGGTTGTCCGTTGTTTCGAATGAATCGGCCAGTTTTGGTTCAAATTCCAATGGACTCGTCATTTCCAAAAGCGTATCGAAGTAATAACGCTGTACCCATCTGGTTGAAACACCACTGGCATTGATTGGACTCAAGTTACCCATCGGATTCGTCACACCAACATAAAGGGTGTCGCTTGAAGTTTTTGAACTACTGGCTGTTTCCGTTCCTGAGGTGCCTTCCTCTGCTGCATCTGTGTTCCCACAAGCAGCCAACACCATCATACTCGCCGTCATCATAAAACCGATAAATCTTTTATTCATTCTTCTCATTTTCATTCCTCCAATTTTTAGTTTGTCGTGCCGTCAAAGGCATCTCTTAAGCCATCACCGATGAAGTTGATAGATAAAACTGCGAGCACAATCATAATTCCCGCTGGAATCCACAACCATGGTTGGCTGGATAATACAGTTAAAGATTGGGCTTGGGAGAGCATGTTCCCCCAACTTGCTGTTGGTGGTTGAATTCCCATTCCCAAAAAACTAAGGGACGATTCTGTCAATATCGCGCTGGCGATTCCGAAGGTTGCGTTCACGAAGATGCTGGAGAGTACGTTCGGTAGTATCTCCTTGAACAAGATATATGACGTGCTGTAGCCTACAGAAATAGCTGCCTGAATATACTCAGTGTTTTTGATGGTCAAAACATTTCCGCGCACGATGCGACATAACGGAACCCAATTCAATAATCCCAAGACTAAGGTAATGGTCCATACTCCGGGTCCAATAATGCTGACGAGGACGAGGATAACCATGAAGGATGGAAATGACTGGATGATTTCTGTCATCCGCATAATAAAATTGTCTGTTTTCCCTCCAAAAAATCCTGCAACCAATCCCAGTGTCGTTCCGATAACGGTGTAAATCGCTACCGAACTAACACCCACAAACAAGGAGACACGGGAACCATAAATCAAGCGGCTAAAGACATCTCTGCCTATCGCATCGGTCCCCAACCAATAAGTCGCATCTGGTTTGGCCTCGAAATCTGGCGTAATCAAAGTGGGATCAAATTGTGTAATCATGGGTGCGAACACGGCTGCTAGAATCATGCCGGTTAAAACGGTCAATCCCATAACAGCGGGTTTGTGTCTCATAAATCGTTTCAGGACAATTTGACGGTTACTTTCCGTTTTTACTGTTTGTGCAACACTCTGTTCTTGAGGAAACAGGGTATCGTCATTTTTAACGCGTTGAAAATCTGTCGTGATTGAAGCCATTGATTATCCCTACCCTTCTCTGTAACGAATCCGTGGATCAGCTACGGCATAAAATATATCCATCAAGATGTTTGCGACCAATACTGAGATGGCTGAAATCAGTGTAATTGCCATTAAAACATTGTAGTCCCTTGATTGGATTGAGCTAATGGTCAGGGCTCCAAGTCCGGGCCATTGGAAAATTTGTTCGGTAACAATCGCGCCACCTATTAATTTTGGAATATCAGATGCAATGATGGTAATGATAGGAACCAAGGCATTCCGGATACCATGTTTAAAGATAATCTGACTCGGTTTCAATCCTTTAGCTTTAGCTGTTCTTAAATAATTTTCCCCAAAAATATCAATCATGGTTGAACGCACATAACGAACCATATTGGCTGAAATGGTAGAGGCAATAACGGCAACCGGTAAGATGAGATGCTGAACTCTTTCCCAAAACCCGCCATCTGATCCCAAAACTTGCATCCCGCCAGTAGGTAACCATTTCAGCTGAACGGCAAAGATGTAAATCATGAATAATCCGAAAAAGAAATTTGGAATGGATACACCCATAATCGATGAACCTGTGATAAGGTAATCCACCCAAGTGTTTTGCTTAACAGCACTGTAGATTCCGAGTGGGATAGCAATCAGATATGCCACCACTAGGGATGACCCCATCAAGATTACGGTCGGGCCTACTCTTTCCATCAGAATGTTCATAACCGGTTGGCGAGTCGCAAACGAATTACCTAAGTTTCCTTGCAGGAGCTCTTTTAGCCAATAGCCGTAACGAATCAGGAGGGGTTTATCCAGACCTAAGCTTTCTCTCACTTGATTGATTTGCTCTTCAGTAGCATCGGCACTCACATATAAGGTTGCCGGATCTCCTGGTGCAAAGTTAATAATCATATAAGACAGAAAAGTGATAAAAAATAGAACAACGAATCCAATCATAAACCTTTTCCATAAATATTTTTTCATGCTGACACCTCCAAATAGTTCGTAAGCAATACTCAAGTTCTCAGACCAGCAAATAAAAAAAGAAGCCCTTCGCATCGAAGGGCTTCAGAAATGCCAAGCCCTCAATGGTACACAAATGAGGACTCAACTAATTTAATAGTTAGAATCCTAGGGCTTAATTAATAAAATAATTGCTGCATGAGCGTTATTATTCGGATTTGCGAAATAGGTTTGCTTGTTCGTCATAGTTAACGCTCCTTGTCTGTTCTTTAGTGCCCTTACTTTACCTTTACAAAATGAGAATGTCAAACCATTTTTTAATTTATTTTTAATCATAATTTTGGTTTTGAATTAGTTAGCGTTTACAAAAGTTGACGCCTCGGCTTTATGAGAAATGAAACTTTTTTTATATTTGTTGATGATGAGAAACACCGGTTCAGCAAAAGATTAGAGAATAATCCGTAAAAGAAAAAAGTCAAAGCGATCTATTTCCGCTCTGACTTTCGTTATTATTTAGTTAAGCCATATCCAAATTTATAAACATTTCCCGATGTATCTTCATAAGCATAGGTCATGCCTTCACGGAAGTATTTGTCCTTGTCATATCCCGGAACATCATTGCGGGATACACAAACGCCATGTTCGTCTACCGCAATAACAGCCGTATTTTTCGGCAAAGTCAGCGGCAATTTACCTTTTGGTTGATAATTGCCAATTAAAACTTCCAGCTGTGCCTTAAGGAAGGTATCATAGCCAGCGATTAAAATATCTACCTTTGGCTCTACATTTCCTAAAATCCACGGCAACGTGATATTTACGCTGGCAACCACTGTCTTCCCGGCTGCTCGCATCTCATCAGCGATTTTTTCAAAGCGCTTATAATTGGAAAGAGTCGTTTCTTTATAAGTATCACCATTCATGGCAATGTTTGTCTTATCTTCACAAATTTCCAGTTCCAGTAAACCTGGAGTAGCATTGAAGTAATCACCACTTTCA
Source organism: Jeotgalibaca sp. A122 (assembly GCF_052266715.1). Lineage (NCBI taxonomy): Bacteria > Bacillati > Bacillota > Bacilli > Lactobacillales > Carnobacteriaceae > Jeotgalibaca > Jeotgalibaca sp. A122. The sequence continues at coordinate 196,871 of NZ_JBQPRB010000004.1, forward strand.
GGTTGTAGGAACAAGATTGCTGTCTCAGCTTCCTTATAGTCATCAACGAGTGAAATGCCTAACTCTTTTGCAACTTCGCGTGCATTTCGAGTAATTTTTTCTGCTTTTTCCAAGTTTTTATGGAAAGCTTCCACATAAACTTTGTCTTTGCCGACTGGCAAACCTGCTTCATTTTTCAATAATGTCACGGATTTAAGATGAGCTTCATAAGCTTTTTCTCTACCTGCTTGCTCTAAACGAACAGCTTTCGCAGCTTCGACATCCACGTATGTCTTATCATCAAACAACCCGAGATCAAACATTTCCTTCAACAACCGTACGTTTGCTTGGTCGATACGTTGGGGTGCAATGAAGTTCTTCACAACAGCTGCTTTTAAATTCCCGACATCATTAGTTGCGCCAATAATGTCCGTTCCAGCATTCACAACTTTGGCAAAACGAACCGGAACACTTGCCTCTTCCATTCCCCAAGCCGTATTATCTGTTACTCCGGAATCAGAGTTAACATAGCCCTTGAAGCCAAGTTTATCCCGCAATAAAGTTTGGAGCATATACGCATTAAAAGCCATTCCCACTTCTTCAAAGGGTACAATTTCCCCCTCAATTGCTTGCCAATGACTTTTTTCAATGCTTGGTGCAGAATAATAAGGCATGATGGAGCTGGGGTTTTTTTCTACTGCTTTAGTAAACGGTGGTAAATGATAATCTTCCAAACTGCCAGGAGTGCGGTATACATTCCATTTACCGGCTAAGTAGTGCGGATCAAACCCATTTTCACGTGGTCCACCACCCGGGAAATGCTTGATTGTCATCGCAATGGAATCTTCAGACAGTTTCTCTCCCTGGATACCCGGAATCAAGCGGCTAATGATCTCTCCAACCAAATCAGGATTTTCACCGAATGTCCCATACGACCGTTGCCATCTTGGATCTGTTACAATATCGGCCATATACATGTACCCCTTGCGGATTCCTGCAGCCAACCACTCTTTACGCACCGTTTCAGCAAATTCCTCCACTAATGTATAATCAGCATCAGCTGATAACTCACCTTGGACAGCAGCCGCTATTCCCAATGTTCCTGGGTAGAGTGAGAAACTACCTTCTGTTTTATCACCTTCAATGGTAACGTCACTGTTTTCATTACGAGAGTTCGATGCAATAAGAGCCGGAATTCCTAAGCGTGTTGCCTCCGCTACTTCATTAACTTTGTTAACCCATTCCGCAATATCTTCGCTTGGCATATTGTCGCGCAAAATGAAATGACGTAATTTCAATCGTTCCATTGTTTCTGTCGAAGGGTACTTATCGCGACGTTTCATTGGTGAGCCATCAGCCTTTTCGAATTCTTCATCCAAAACTTGTGTATTGTCGCCTTCTTTTTTCGCTTTACCCATATTCATTTGGTTGATGAGCATCATACCCACTTTTTCATCAGTAGTCATTTGGCTAACTAAATCTTTAGCACGTTCTTCGCTTGTCAACCGCCAATCCTCATAAGCATCCAAGATACCGTTTCCATTTAAATCTTTAAATTTGAATCCATCCACTTCAATAAGTGATTTACTCGTTACTGTTAAGTCTGGTTGTTTCATTAATAATGCTCCCTCCAAATTATCACTATTTTGATTATAGTATATTTATCATTTTTAAGAAAGGTGTCGATGAGTATAAAAATTTTAATAAAAAGTCGTTAATGATACAATAATTGCATAATAATCATGTCGTTTAACAGTGTAGGACAGGTAATTTTCCTATTGGAGGAATAGATATGACTAAAATATATATGCGTCTACTTTTCCCAAGTTTGGCATTGCTTATTTTCATTAGTTTATTAGGCACCCTTTTGTTGGAATGGACCCCGGGTTCATGGCAAGTACTCGTTTCATTTGCTTGCGGTTTGTTTGCTTATTCCCTTATGCTGACCCAAGTGTTGATTTCCGTTAGAATCAAGGTCATCGAGCACCATATCGGCCTGCCAAATTTATATGCGGTCCACGGCTTTATGGGAATGGCAGCACTCTTAGCGGTCCTCATTCACTTCCTGAATCAATGGAATGGTTTCGCCGTTATTTTTTCCGGTCAAGTATCCACTGCCTCACTTTTTGGTTTTATCGGGGCTTTCTCGCTCCTTATCGTCATATTGACAGGTGTTTTTGTGCTCTCCAACACCTTCATCAAGCGCTCCAAAAAATTAATGAAACGGAAAGATACTATATATAAACGTGAGCGGCAATTATGGTTGCACCGTTTATCATTATTGGCAATCGTGGCCATATATTTCCACTTGTTCAACTTGCGTTTCGTCTCCTCAAATGCCATATTCATGACCTTATTGACTACCTACACTATTGTGGTTTTAGGTTGGTATGCTATCTACAAAATAAACTTGATGCGTTTACCAAGGTATAGCGTCCACAGCATTAGCAAGCCGACCCAAAGCTTATACCAGCTCGAATTAATTCCGGCTGACAATCAACCTGTTCTGACATATAAAGCAGGACAATATGCCTTCCTGAGGTTTGTCGATTCAGATGTAGCAAATGAAAGTCACCCCTTTTCCCTCTCGAGTTCCCCTGAACACAGCAAGGAAAAACTCCAAATGATTATCAAAGAGTCAGGTGACTTCACCCGGACCCTCAATCAAGTCAAGTCCGGTGATAAAGTGACTCTAGATGGCCCTTATGGGGATTATTTCCCTAAAGACGCTGCAATGTCTAGAACGCCGATGGTTCTTCTTTCCGGTGGTATCGGTGTTACACCCAACTTGAGCATTTTACGCCACGAAATCGCGAATAAATCCGATCGGCGCATTTTCTTTGTCTGGGGCTTGGCTACTAAAGAGGATATTATGTTGGTCGAAGAATTGGACCGACTGGAAAAAGAATTCCCTAATTTCACTTATCATTTTATCTTCAGCAATGAGGAAGTGCCAGGGTATGCCCATGGATTCATTTCCCCCAAATATTTACAGGAAATTGGTGCGGGAGATCTTTATGATGAAGCCCATTATTATATTTGTGGGCCACCTCCGATGCTGAATGCCGCTAAAAAAATGTTGGCAGATAATCATGTTGATCCAGAACGGATTTTCTTGGAAGAATTTGCGTTTTAAATACAAAAAGGGCCAGGACACGTGTCCTGGCCCTTTTTAGATTATGCTTTCATTCCTGGTTCAGCGTCATAAGACTTCTGGACAGCAGGATGCCGTTTACCTAATTTATCATCGGTGGTTTTTTGCCATACTGCATCCATTTTCTCTTTAATCATCGGAATCATTTTTTCCGGGATAAGGTTGCGGTAAGTCTTGGTTTCACCCAAAATGACTTTGATGGCTGGTTCCGTTACTTCATCGGGATCGAACTGCTCCATAGCAAAAGCGAGCTTTTCGTAATCAAAGACGCGCGTAGCAGGATCATCATCCCAATTTTTCCAGGTTTCAAATTCACGGTCGTTGAATCCCGTCAAATAAGGACCTGGATTTATGGTTGCGACTTCGACTTTAAATTCTTGCAATTCCATACTCAATGCTTCCGCAAAAGCCTCAACCGCATGCTTGGAAGCCGCGTACGGGCCCGAAAATGGATTTGCAGCCAGTCCAGAAATGGACGATACGAATATGATTCTTCCTTTTTTATTCTGCACCATCTTGCGCGCAAATTCTTTTGTTAAAATCATGGGTGCAATCGCATTTACTTCCATTTGACGGCGCAAGTTTTCTTCTGGGATATCCACTAAGGAGCCTCCCTCTTTAATACCGGCATTGTTCACCAAAATATCGACGTCCCATTTCCAGGCTTTTTCGCGGTCTTTAGGATTCGTTACATCGAGTTGTTCGAGTCTCAGTTCCAACCCTTTTTCCCGTGCTTCTTTTTCCAAAGCCGATACTTGCGACATTACTTCGACACCGGCAATGACATCATGTCCCTTTTCCGCTAATCTAAAGGCGATATTTTTACCGAAGCCCGTCCCTGCACCTGTTATCAGAATCGTTTTTTTACGCATAAAAAATCCTCCTCTTGTTTTACTGCCTTACAAAATAAGCGTAACAACAAAAAGAGGCATTTCCTAATGATATGGATCAAGGAATTTTAGTGATTATATGTGTATTAAAAAGAAATAAACTTGCACCCAGCCCCAGAATGGCTACCAGGCTAATCATTAATTGATGCTCATACCCTGACAGAAAAAGAATGGATAATAGTGGTGTAAAAGACATTAATAAATATATAATTTTTGCACTTTTGCGCATGTGTATCATGAGTTTGTCGCCCTTTTTAACTTGCAGCTTATTACTGCGAAAGCCTTGTTGGGTAACTTGAATCATTGCTTCTTCTGTTGGCAGTTCCATCTCAATGGTTTGGTTATCATTAATTCTTGCAACTTTATCACCATTTATACGGATTTTTACTGATACAAGGAGACCAATCCAACCCGTCTTACGCGTAATTTTTACTGACACATCCAATCCCTCCTGCCAGAATATTTGTTAAGGTTATTGTATCAAACCTCCTAAAAAAAACTAGTCACGGCACCATGCTGCCGCGACTAGCCAAAAAATCCATTTTACAAATAAGCTGCTATTTCATTTTCGAAAGACAGTGGTTCTTCAGTTGGCCCGAAGCGTTTGATGACATCCCCGTTTTTATCTACCAGGAACTTGGTGAAATTCCACTTGATGGCACTTCCCAAAATACCTTTGGTTTCTTCAGTTAAAAGTTTGAAAAGAGGATGGGCATCTTTTCCATTTATTGTTACAATTTTATGCATGGGGAATGATACACCATAAGTCATTCGGCATGACTCAGCGGCTTCGCCCGCAGTAGTCACTTCTTGTTTAAACTGATTGGAAGGAAAACCCAGGACTACAAAATCTTGGTCTTGATATTTTTCAAACAGTTTTTGCAGTTCATCAAACTGGGGGGCAAGACCACATTTGGTCGCTGTATTGACGATCAGCATTGTTTTCCCTTTATAACGGTCTAATTTATATGTTTCGCCATTTTCTGTTGTTACTGAAATATCATAAATCCCCATATCCGTTAACCTCCATTAAATTCAATCATTTATCTCGTCTAGACGTTGTTGTAAACTCGAAAGTTGTCTCATTAAATCGGGTAAATCAATTCCTTCGAAGTTACAGGTTTCCAGTTCCTTGAGAATGGACTGGTTTATTAATCGCTTACTTTCCTTTGCATGCGTTGATAAAAAAATTAGTATGGTTCTTTTATCAGAAGGATGCCGGTTCTTTTCAATCCACCCGCTTGCTTCCATTCTTTTCAGTATCGGATTTAATGTTCCAATCCCCATGCCGGTCTTTGCTCCAATAGAACTGATAGGTACTCCTTCGTCATCCCATAAAGCAAGTAAGACTAAATATTGGGGGAATGTCAGGTTAAAAGTCTGCAGTGCCCGGGCATATATTTTGTTGATGCCACTCGAGGCACGATATAGCCGAAAACATAGCTGTTCATCGAGGCGCCGATCAAAAATAGACTCATCCATTAAATCACCGTTTCTTTAAAAGTTTTCTTGCTTGAAGAATCAATTCCGTCATTTTAACTTCAGGAACAAAATTTCTTTTATTAATGCAATCATAATCATTCTTGCGGACACTATCCATAATACCACTGTACAGTTTTGCGGAAACCAAGACTGGTAACTGACAATCTTTATCAAACAAATGAATACTACCGAAAAAGTTCTGATATCCCTCTTCCGACTCTTTAGCCAGTTCTTCCCATAAACTGATGAAGGCTTGGTCAGGCCCCGCCTGCATCACTTTTTCTAAATGCACATGATGACGGTTCAACAATTCAGTTGGCAAATAGATACGGTCGTTATCGCGGTAATCCTCGCCCACATCCCGTAAAATGTTTGTCAATTGCATTGCAACACCGAGGGATATAGCACTTTCTTTTATTTCCTTGTTTATTCCTTTTTGATGGGCCAGAATGGGCAATAGCATCAATCCGACCGAACCAGCTACATAGTAACTATATTCTTTCAAAGCTGCCAAATCCGTAATTTCTTGAAAGGACAGATCACGTTTCTGCCCTTCAAGTTGATCAAAAAATGGTGCTGCGTCCATATCATAACGGGTAAAAACATCGCGTAACGCTCGCCACATTGGGTGATCAGGCGTCTCTCCCTGGGTGAAGGCAGTCAGCTCCTCTTCCAGTTGCATTAATTTCTTTTTCTTTAACGCTGTCGGCTCGTTCGCGTCCACCGTGTCATCGGCTTGTCGACAAAATGCATAAATTGCATAGACGGCCTCCGCTTTTTCCTTAGGTAACTTTGAAAAGGCCGTATAAAAACTTTTCGAAGAAGCTTTTATCACTTTTTCACAGTAAGCATAATCTTTCTTCAAGTCGGTTCCTGCCATTGCATTCACCCTTTCACTTTATTTATTGTCGTCAAGCATTAATTCATCGGCGGCAATTTTTCCGGATAAAAGGACAATTGGAACACCCGCTCCAGGATGCGTACTACTTCCTGTAAAATAAAGATTTTCGCAAGCTTCTGCTTTCGCTTGCGGGCGGAAGTGGTTACTTTGCAGCAAGGTTGGCTGTAATCCAAAACAAGCACCATTGTAGGCATTAAATCGTTCTTGGAAATCAAGTGGTGTGATCATACTTTCGGAAATTATTTCATTTTCCACATTAGCCATGCCCGGCAAATTGCTGACAGCATCCAAGGCTTTCTTACGATAATACTTGGCAGTTGCTTCGTCGTTCCAATCATAATCAGCTGTTGCCAAGTCTGAAACGGGAACCAAGACATACAGTCCCTCTTTCCCTTCTGGTGCAACAGTAGGATCAACTTTTGAAGCTGCCACGATATAAATAGAAGGATCCTCTACAAATTCCCCGGAAAAGACTTGTTCAAGGTTCTTATCCAGATCCTCAGAAAAGACGAAAGTATGCACGTGTTCCAGTTCCTCATATTTACGATCCATCCCTAAATAAAGTACAAAACAAGAACAGGAATATTTCATCTTATCTATCTTTTCATCCGTATATTTGCCTTTAGCCACTCTATTCTTCACTAAATTCTTCATTGCATAAGGGAAATCAGCATTGCAAACGACATAGTCAGCACTTTGTTCCCCGCCATTTACACGGATACCAGTCGCACGACCCTCTTCAACCACAATTTCTTCAACGGGAGAATTATAGTGGATTTTACCCCCTAACTCCAGGAATACACTTTCCATTCCTTCTGCCATTTTGTGCATACCCCCATCGATATACCAAATACCATAGAGAAGTTCAATCATGGGAATGATCGTGTAGAGTGATGGACCATTATTCGGACTGACGCCAATATACAACGTTTGGAAAGTCAGCATTTGCTGGATTTTTTCATCTTTAACGAATTTGGAGATGGAGTCTGTCGCTGAATCGAATGTTTTTAATTTCAAAGCTTGTTGCAACATAAACGGATTATAGAAATCTTTTTTCTTTCTGAAAGGACGTTGGATGAAATAATCCCGCGCTACCGAGAAACGATCGTAGATACTGCTCAAGTATTGCAGGAATCCAGCCGCATCTTGTGGACTTCTAGCTTCAAGTGTCTTCATAAGCTGAACGAGATCAGAAGAAATATCAATACTTTCCGTTCCTCTATCGAAATAAGAACGATACATGGGGTCCAGACGTTTCATTGGAATGTAGTCATCCGGATTCTTACCGGCGAACTCAAAAACCTCACGATAAAGCTCCGGCATCATCACAATGGTTGGGCCTAAATCAAATTTAAAGCCATCTTTTTCAATAACATGCATCTTCCCACCAGGAATACTTTCTTTTTCATAAATCTCAACTGCATAACCTTCTTTTTGTAAGCGAATAGCACTTGATAAACCCGCTACCCCTGCTCCTATTACGATTACCTTCTTTTTCTCACTATACATGCCGCACCGTCTCTTTCGAATTTTATTAGTATTACCCCTATCATATTTTATATCTTGTACGATGTAAACAATAATAACCCAAAAAAGTAAAAAAGAAAACGTTTTACATCGTGTGCGATATAAGGTAAGATGATTTTGATATTCAAAATGTATTATTAAACGGAGGGACAGACATGCATCAGGCAAAAACAGCAATAGTGATCGGTGGCGGTTTAGGTGGACTTTCTGCAGCAGTATCCTTGGCACAGCGTGGCTTCAAAGTGTCACTTTATGAAAAAAATGGACACTTAGGTGGAAAACTCAACCGTTTAAACACAGACGGCTTTGGTTTCGATTTAGGTCCCTCTATTCTGACAATGAAGCCTATTTTTGAAAAACTCTTTACTAATAGTGATGTAAAGATGGAAGATTACATTTCGACGGAACGGGTAGAGCATGAATGGCGTTCCTTCTTTCCCGATGGCAGTATTTTGGATCTCTACGGCGACTTGGAAAAAATGGCTGAACAAAATTCAGAATTAAGTAAACAGGATATGGATGAGTACCGGGAATTTCTGGAATATGCCCGCAAACTATATGAAATCACCGAAGAAGGTTATTTTAACGAGGGGCTCGATAATACGGGTGAAGTGTTCCGTCATCATGGGCTCATTGATTCAATCAAGGGTTTCGATCTTCTTACAACGATGTATGATGCGATTGCAAAACGCATCCAAAATCAAAAATTGCGGGACATGCTTGCTTATTTCATCAAATATGTGGGCTCTTCTCCTTACGATGCACCTGCTGTTTTAAATATGATGATTTATATGCAACATAAACAAGGCATTTGGTATGTACCGGGTGGCATGCATGGGATAGCTGACGGCATTGTAAAACTAGGGAAAGAAATCGGTGTTGATTTCTATACGAACCAGGAAATTATTCGCCTGAATTCCGATGGTGACAAAATTGTATCGGCTGAACTTGCAGATGGTACGTTAGTAGAAGCTGATTATTTTATTTCCAATATGGAAGTTATTCCAGCTTATGACAAGTTATTGGGCGAGAGTGAAAAATTCACCAAAAAGCTGGAAGAAAAATTCGAACCGGCAAGTTCCGGATTGGTTCTTCACCTAGGTGTTAAAGGTGAGTACCCACAGCTTGCACATCATAACTTTTTCTTTTCAAAAAACCCGGAAAAAAGCTTTAATCAAATTTTCCATAAGCACGAACTACCCGATGATCCAACGATTTATTTGGTAAATGTCAATAAAACGGATGAGTCCCAGACGATCCCTGGCCACGAGAACATAAAGGTCCTCCCCCATATCCCCTATATACAGGACAAACCTTTTACAAAAGCGGACTATGATGCATTAGAGGAACGGGTGCTCATCAAGTTGGAAGAGATGGGCTTGACTGATTTACGCAAAAGAACGGTTGTAAAAAATAGATGGTTGCCGGAAGATATTCAAGAGACCTATTACTCCCATCGTGGTGCTATTTACGGAACAGTCTCAAACCGTAAAGCAAATCGCGGTTTCAAGCATGAAAAAGAGAGTGAGAAATATGACAATCTCTATTTTGTAGGCGGAACGGTCAACCCAGGTGGCGGTATGCCAATGGTTACTCTCAGTGGCCAACAAGTGAGTGATAAAATCGTCAAAAAAGAACAAAACCGATAATGAGGTGTCCTGTTTATGGTTACCAATAATCTGGATCTGATTGAAGACATTCAAAAAATACAGCGTCAACGCAGTTGCGAGTTAGGGTGTACAGGATTAGATCATCGGCTTTACGCCCTCTCACAACTAAAACGACTATTAGAGGAACATGAGTCCGAATGGCTCCTGGCTCTGAAAAAAGATCTTGGTAAACCGGCAGTAGAAGCTTATGCTTCTGAGCTGGGGGTGTTGTTGAATGAAATTGAATATGCAGAGAAGAATTTAGCTGACTGGTTAAAACCTCTTTCACAGGGTCGCTTTTTATTGTCAGGCAAAGATAAAGTCGTCACTTCTTATTATCCTTATGGCAGTGTGTTGGTTTTAGCCCCCTGGAATTATCCTTTACAGTTAGCATTGATGCCGGTCATTGGTGCGCTGGCGGGTGGAAATGGCGTTGTTCTAAAACCTTCCGAATTTGCGCCAGCAACAAGTAAACTCCTCTCGAAACTTGTGCCTGTTTATTTTCCAAAAAAGGTTTTATATGTGGTTGAGGGGGACAGCAAAGTTGCAGAAAGTTTAACCAGGCTGCAATGGGACTTCATTTTTTTCACGGGGAGTCCTGAGACCGGCACGAAAGTGTATGAGGCAGCGGCGAGTCATTTAACCCCGGTTTTATTGGAATTAGGTGGGAAGAATCCCTGTATTTTGGATGAATCTGGTGTTAATGATGCGGCGGTCAAAAAGATTGCTTGGGGCAAATTCTTAAATGCGGGCCAAAGTTGTATCGCTCCGGATACGATATATGTTCCTCGTGAACAGTTGGGTTCGTTTCTGGAAAAAATGAAATCACAGATTCAAGCATTCTATGGAGTAGATCCGCAACTTTCGCCAGATTATGGGCGGATTATTCATGCTGAACAGTTCCACAAAGTTTTACGTTATTTGGATGATGGGAAGATTTATTACGGTGGTGAATATTCTGAGGAAAACCGCTATATTGCGCCGACTTTATTGGTGGATGTTAAACCCGGCAGTGAGGTTACCAAAGATGAGATATTTGGGCCCATTCTTCCCGTAATCCCTTATGATTCGCTGGACGATCTGAAAGCAGAATTGAATCGGCTACCGATTCCTTTGTGTATATATGTTTTTAGTTCAAAAAAAGAAACGATTGAGGAATTGCAAAAAGGTTTGGAAAGTGGATCTTTCAGCATTAATGAAGTTATTATGCACGCAGTGAATCCTTTTGTAGCATTTGGTGGGAAAGGAAAGAGCGGCCTTGGCAGATATCATGGTGAGGCTAGTTTCCAAGCTTTTACTTATCCACGAGCTGTTTATTCCAAAAAGGCTCCCCTAGGACTTTCCAAGCAATTTCCACCCTACTCAAAATCAGCACTACAAGCCTTACGAAAACTACGGAAAAAAATTTTCTAAGGAGGGAGAATCGTGCTTTATATTTATGTCATTATTTTAGTTTTATCGTTATTAAGTGGATTGGCGATGCTCTGGCATGTTCCAACGCTTACGGAAAATAGGGAGCAGCTCAAAAAAAGAAATAAACACGTATCCATTATTATTCCAGCTAGAAATGAAGAGAAAAATTTGCCGATTCTCCTGGATTCCTTAAGAAAACAAACTTACCAACCACTTGAAATTTTAGTCATCGATGATCATTCCCAAGACCAGACTGCCCTCATTGCCAAAAAATACGGTGCAGAGGTTATTCAATTTAAAGCCGACAAGTCTGGCTGGGTTGGCAAGTCAGCGGCCTGTTGGTATGGCGCCCAAGCCGCAGCTGGGGATTGGTTATTGTTTCTGGATGCGGATATCTTTTTCCCAGAAACCGATAGCCTCCTTCGAATTATAAATCACTTTCAAGAAGAAGGCGTTCTTTCAATTCAACCCTACCACATAGTCCATCACCTATACGAAAACTTATCAACTGTTTTTAATATTATGGTCCTTACCGGAATGAATTATTTTTCTGTTTTAGGAAACCGTCTGAGACCTGCGGGTGCTTTTGGTCCGTCATTGCTTTGTACAAGGTCCGCTTATTTTCAAGTAGGTGGCCACAAAAAAGTTCGTGACTCCATTATGGAGAATGTTGCACTAGGGAAATACTTCCACGAACAGGATTTTCCGGTTTCACTCTTTTCGGGTAAACATACTTTGCATTTTCGGATGTATCCTGATGGGATTGGTAGTCTGGCTGAGGGCTGGGCTAAAAGTTTTGCTTCCGGTTCAGTCGCGACGCATCCTTTTCTATTAATTTGCACGAGCTTCTGGATAACCGGTGCTCTAACTACATTTTTCTATTTAATAGTTGCCGCTTTGCTAGGAAAGCCTTTTGAATTATTAGTTGCTATTGTTGGATATCTCTTGTATTTCATGCTGTTTTTCAGAATGGCAAGGAAATCTGGTCGCTTCTATTGGCTCGCTTTATTTTGTTATCCAGTGCTATTTATTTATTTCGTCTTTCTTTTTGGTTGGTCGGCTCTCCAAACATTCGTGTTCAAAAGTGTCTCCTGGAAAGGGCGAAAAATAAAACTTTAGGAGGTTGCCATATGTTCGTCACGTTACCTGTCGCGTGGATTATCATCCTTGATTTTGTAGCTTGGTTTTTCTTCCATATGGCAATCTCTCTCTTCTTCATGAAAGTTCCCGATGACTGGTATGCGCGGACGGAAAAAGGTTTCCGGCCATGGGAATGGGAACGGAACGGCGATTTTTGGAACAGCCTCTTCGGCATCCGCAATTGGAAAAGGTTCCTCCCGGACGGCAGCATAATTGTTAAAAATGCCTATAACAAAACCAATTTACAGGGCACGGATTTAGACGGCCTGCGGAAATTCATCATTGAGACCAAACGGGCCGAACTGACGCATTGGGCCTTGATTCCACCCGCATTTCTTTTTTTCATCTGGAATCCACCCTGGGCTGGTAGTATCATGGTAATCTATGCCCTCTTGGCAAATATCCCTTTCATCATGGCGCAACGCTATAACCGTCCCCGTTTGGAACGACTCTACAAACTGATTTTGCGTCGCCAGCAACGACAAGCAGTGCAGGAAAAACCGTGATTACCAATTTTCAGCCATATTTCTTCTGGTGCTCTTTCTTCAGCTTGAGGTAGTCTTGATCTTCCCTCACGATTTTCCATTTTTCCATGAATATGGCTGCGGAGGCTGCCTTTTCTTCATTAAGCGTCCGTTCTTTTATTTCGCCTTTTTCATCGTACTTCCTGCCGCCCTTATAGTTGGCATAGCGTCGGGAGCGGGTGTATCCCATCTGTAGAAATTTCCTGGCCATATCCATTCCCACAAAATCTGCGGCTTTCTTGTAATCCAGGTACATCTGATATATTTTTTCAGATGACTCCTTGGCAATTTCTGGAGTTTTGAAGCGCCAGTGCGGAAGAATTTCGCTCTTGTAAGGTTCTACAAGCAGAACACCCTGTTCTCCTCGACCCACTCTGTACAGTTCAGGTTGTTCGCGAAAATTGATATTATCAAAATCGAGTTCGTAATTGAATGTCATTTTTCCCACCTCCTTAATAGTTTCATTCATGACAAACCATACTCCACTAAATCATTCAAATCAACTATCTTGGCTACAAAAAATAGATATATCAAAGGTCATGAAAACCTTGATATATCTATTTTTTTCAGTATGCCGGATGCAGGACTTGAACCTGTGACCCCCGCGTTACGAGTGCGATGCTCTACCAACTGAGCTAATCCGGCTTTTGATGTGCTAGCACATACAAGAATTATTATAAAACTATTTTGAGAAAAGTAAAGAGGACTTTTATTTCAAAGTCCTCTCCAATAAGCTGTGTCCTACTTCTTTTCTGCCATGACATCAGCATATTTATCAGGTTTTTTATCAAATTGCGTAACTACATAAGAACATTGTGCAACAATCTTCTTGCCTTCTTTACGCATTTCATCTACTAAATGATCAAGCATCTTTTCGGCTACTCCTTGACCACGCAATGAAGGATCAACAAAGGTATGGTTAGCTCCCACTGTGTTATCATCAATCGGCTTGTAAGTGATTTCTGCTACCATCTTCCCTGATTCATCCAGCTTTCGATAGCCATTGCCATGTTTAACAAACTCCATAATAATTCCCCTCTCATTTTCCAATATCAAGTTCAGTTTAGCATTGAAGATAGTAAAAAGATAATAATTTGTATTTGAGGGCACCAAAAAACACCTTAGATTAATAAATAATCCAAGGTGTTTTAATTTTGCGCGGCAGCGTCCTACTCTCACAAAGGGAAACCCTTCACTACAATCGGCGCTAAGAAGCTTAACTTCTGTGTTCGGGATGGGAACAGGTGTGGCCTTCTCGCCATCGCCACCGCACATCT